>NZ_JBVHMR010000005.1:0-25604 GCF_055558375.1 Streptomyces sp. NPDC025793
GCCATGGTCCCCAGCCATGCTCGTCTCGGGCCGGCTCCGCGAGCAGGCGTAACACCTCACGATAGGGCTCAGGGCAGAACAACGCCCTGGCCAGCATGAAGTACACCATCAGCCGTGGCGGCAGCAGCCGCTGACGCACCTCACAAGGCTGACTCTTCTCAAGCACAGCGTCCACCAACTCCGATGGAAACACCGCCGTGAGATCCCCAAGCGCCACACGATCGACCAGCCGAGCAGCCACGGAACACCACCCCTGGTATCCGTTGAACCGCCAACACGGCCCAAAGTCAACGGCATTGGTCTTAAACTGCTCGCGGCTTGATCAACTCACCGCGGTGTTGCTACGACCCCTGGAATTCGCCCACGCCGGCGGGGCCTCACTGCTCTGTTCGGCTCACACCTGTCCGTACGTGAGGCGGACACGGGGAGCGCCGAGCGTTGCGGAAGCCGGCCCGTACGGGCCGGCCAGGGGCGCAGATGCGGCGGTAGGGCGGGTGCGGCAGGTGAAGCCGAGTTGGGTCATGGCCCTGAGGACTTCGCCGGTGCTGAAATCGCGCCGGTCCTGGCGGGTGACGACCTGGCCGACCTGCTTGGCGGGGTAGTGGCGTCGTCCGATGATGACGAACTCACCGGTGACCAGCTCAGGTGCGATGCCCTTCATCGATTCCACCACGCCGCTCTTGGTCAGGTCGAACGGGAAGCGAGCGATGACACAGCGCATGATGCCTCCAGGGAGAAGAGAAGACGGGGCCGGGTTGGAGTGACGGCGGTTCAGCGAGAGAGGGCGAGGACGCCCAGAGCGTTGCCGTGTCCGTCGACCACGGGCGCGGCCCCGAGCCGGCGGCGGCGCATCGCACGCTCGGCTTCGGCCCTCGTGGCCAGCGGCGAGGCGAAGGGCCCGATGACGTCGGCGATGTCACGCAGGCGGATCCGGTCCGTGTATCCGGAACCGTCACGAACGGCCGTGAGCCGGTCCCGGGTGACCAGCCCGGTGCACGTACCGTCCTCGTCGCAGACGAGCAGCCGACCTGTACGGGCGGCGGCCATCACGGACAGTGCCACCTCCACGGTCATGTCCTCCCAGACCTGCGGTCCGGCCGCGTCCGCGGGATCGGCCGCCGTCTGCACGGCGTTGGTACGTGTTGAGCGGAACTGCGTCTGGTCCAGCGTCAAAGGGTGCCTCCTGCGAAGTTGGGCGGGCTTCCTGACACGAAGGTTCTATGCCGCCGCACCGGCGGTGGACTGCCGTACGAGCGCGCGGCGAGCCGCCGAGACCGGGCGGCGTCGGCCGCGTGAGGTGGCGCCGCGCTTCTTGGGGCGTTCGACCACCGGTGCGGTGATGACGACCGGGATGCCGGAGGGGGCCTGGGCGCCGGTGATGCGGTGCAGGGCCTCTTCGCCGACGCGGACCTGGGTGGTCTGCGGCACGATGCCGGCCGCTGCCATGAGGCGGGTCATGCCGCGGCGCTGGTTGGGGGTGACCAGGGTGACGACGCTGCCGGACTCTCCTGCGCGGGCGGTACGGCCGCCGCGGTGGAGGTAGTCCTTGTGGTCGGTCGGCGGGTCGACGTTGACGACGAGGTCGAGGTTGTCGACGTGGATGCCGCGCGCCGCGACGTTGGTCGCTACCAGCACATTGACGTGTCCGGTCTTGAACTGTGCCAGCGTGCGGGTGCGCTGCGGCTGTGACTTCCCGCCGTGCAGGGCGGCGGCCCGTACCCCGCTGTTCAGGAGGTGTTCGGTGAGGCCGTCGACGGCGTGCTTGGTGTCGAGGAACATGATCACGCGTCCGTCGCGTGCGGCGATCTGGGTGGTTGCCGTGTGCTTGTCGGCGCCGTGAATGTGGAGCACGTGGTGCTCCATCGTCGTGACCGCGCCGGCCGAGGGGTCGACGGAGTGCACGACGGGGTCGCTGAGGTAGCGGCGCACGAGCAGGTCGACGTTGCGGTCGAGAGTGGCGGAGAACAGCATGCGCTGGCCTTCGGGGCGGACCTGGTCGAGGAGGGCGGTGACCTGCGGCATGAAGCCCATGTCGGCCATCTGGTCGGCCTCGTCGAGGACGGTGATGGAAACCTGGTGCAGTCGGCAGTCGCCACGGTCGATGAGGTCTTTGAGGCGTCCCGGCGTCGCGACGACGATCTCGGCGCCAGCGCGCAGCGCGCTCGCCTGTCGGCCGATCGGCATTCCGCCCACCACCGTGGCCAGCCGCAGCCTCACGGAGCGGGCGTACGGGGCGAGCGCGTCGGTGACCTGCTGCGCCAGCTCACGCGTGGGTACGAGAATCAGCCCCAGCGGCTGCCTCGCCTCGGCGCGCTGCCCGGCCGTACGGGCCAGCAGCGCCAGCCCGAAAGCGAGGGTCTTGCCGGAGCCGGTGCGGCCACGGCCCAGTACGTCCCGGCCGGCGAGGGAATTCGGCAGGGTCGCGGCCTGGATCGGGAAGGGTACGGTCACGCCTTGCGAGCTGAGCGCGCCCAGCAGCGCCCCGGGCATGTCGAGATCGGCGAAGCCCTCCACCGCGGGGAGCGCGGGAGTGATCGTCCTGGGCAGCGCGAACTCCCCCTGCACCGCGGCGGGCCGGCCGCCGTGACCACCGGAACGGCCCGGCCCGCCGGAGCGGCTCCTGGCCGACGAACCGAATCGGCTGCCACCCCCTCCGGATTCGGCACTGCCGTTACGGGTGCGGTTGAAGCGGTCGTTCGTGCGTGTGCGGTTCATGCGGAACCTTCCTCGATGCGGCACATATCAAGGAATTCCCGCAGCGATCAGCAGCACAGAGAATTGCAAGAATGGACCGGTGGAATGCGACAGCGAATCTGACCGACGAAAAATCCGTGCGGCACAGGAGCTGGAATGAGTGGCGCGAAACGGGCGCAATGTTCGGGCGTCCGCCGCGATGAAGCTATGAATGGATGCGTGCACCCCTGCAGGATGCCCCGTATGCAGTGAGCCTACGGGTTTCCTGGTTGTCGTCCGCAGGCGAAACCACTGCGGGAAAATGCGAGTAGCTGGGGCCCGCACCCCGAAGGACGCGGGCCCCAGCTACAAGTATGCGACAGTCAGCGTCAGGCGGGAACAATGTTCTCGGCCGTCGGGCCCTTCTGGCCCTGCGCGATGTCGAAGGTCACCTTCTGGCCCTCCAGCAGCTCACGGAAGCCCTGGGCGGCAATGTTCGAGTAGTGGGCGAACACATCAGCGCCGCCACCATCCTGCTCGATGAAGCCGAAACCCTTTTCCGCGTTGAACCACTTCACGGTACCAGCAGCCATGTCATTTCTCCTTTGGGGCAGTGCATCGGGATCCGCACTGCGCGGACCCCGTGTCGCCGCGATGATCACCCCGCCCGGAAAAAGAACCGGATAACAAAAGCGCGTCCAGTGGCACAGATGCCGACCGGACGACACTTGAAGTTTTGGGAACCACAACTGCAACTGACATCGACAGTAGCACGCCGCAGCGTCCTGTGTACGGTGAAGAATCCCACTCCACTTAATGCGGTAGAGAATCTGTCTGCCTGTTCAGTTGAAATCTCAGCTCGCGGGCACAGATATTGACCCAGCCGGAGCGCAACGTTTCGGGAAGCATTGGGGGCGCGCCCAGCGTAAGGGCTGCTCCCCCAAGGTATGGTGCGGGCGGGCGCGGAGATCAGGGTGGCTCCGGCAAGCGTCACGGCCCGTCTCCGGCGCACGCACGGGAGCGGCCATATCGAAGACCATCAAGGACCAGACCGTCGATCAGCTCGGTGGAAACAGCAGCATCCTGGTGCGGCAACGCCGTGAGTACGAGGAAACGGCGGCTGACGGATCAGTATCTGCCCCTCGACGACCTTCACCAGCGGGAACGCGTTCTGAAGCAAGCGGTGCAGCTGGTCTTCGGCCATGCCTTCGTGGAAGAGACGGTGCTGTGGCCCGCCGTACGAGCCTCAGGCCCGGACGTCGAGGAACTGACGACAGCCGCAGTCGTTTTTCACAGCGGTACAGGGGTACGCAAGGCGCGCACCACCGGCCGCGTGCCCTCGGACAAGGCAGTGCTCTCATCCCGGAATTCCAGTTCGGCGGCGCCACCGACCCGAACCAACCGCATCTGGGGCATTCCCCCAGGCGAGTCCGCCGGCTACGCCCCGCCCGCGACGCACGCACGGGCATGCGCACGTCGCGGGCCACTGCACGGGACGCGCGCGTGGATAGCGCGAATGCCGGTGAAGCGGTCAGATCGCGGGACTCATCGACTCAGCCGCCGCTCTTGCGCCTGAACGACCGCTGGCTCGCAGCCGGGCCATGCGCCGAACGCACCTTCGAGGCATCGGACTTGGCGGCAACATCAGCGGCGTCCGCCTGCGCACCGCGCTTGCGCGCCAGGGCTTCACGGAACTTGCGCTTGAGGTCGTAGTTGCCGTCGCTGTCCGGCTCCAGAGGGGACGTCTCGGGGACAGCCGGCTCCGAACCTTCCGTAGATACGGGCTCTGCGGTAATGGTGACCTCCTGGGTTCGGGGGGTGGGCAAGCACAGCTTGTCATGCCGGGCGCAGTGCGAGGCGCCGGCAACATCATCCTGCTCCGTTTCGGCGGGCATCCCTCTCGCGGCCAAAGGCGTTGACTTCGTAGGTGAGGCACGCAGGACGGCTTCGGGCCGGGCCGAGGGTTGCCGATCCCGCGGCCAGGCTGCCAGGGCAACGGCTCTCAGCCGTTGCGACGCCCGAGGGCGGCCCTGCGGGCCTCGGCGAGCTTGCGGGCCTCGCCGGCCTTTCGGGACTTGCCGCCGGCGCCGCGGGAGGTGCCCTTGCTGGTGCCGAGGCCGCGGAAGGGAGCGTTGGTGTTCTTGGGTCGGGGGACGGCGGGCCCGCCGTCGAGCGGGATCCCGGAGGGAGCCTTGGCGCCGGTGATCCGGCTCAGCTCCGCCTCGCCCGAGCGCACCGCATCCGCCTCCCAGCCTTCGGCCCGCGGCCGCAGGCCACTTCGTTCGGATGCGGCACAGCGTCGGCTGGCCGATCAGGGCGTCCACCCGGTGCACGACGGATGCTCCCCGAACCCGGTCGAGCGGCGTCCCCAGTCCACGCAGAGGCCCCCAGCGAACGCTCGTCATCGTCGGCCTCTTCGTGGCCGTCTGGCCCTGGCCGTCGGTTACTGGCGCCTGGCCAAGGTAGAGGAGCGCTGAAACGCCCGCACCGCAGACGCCGGTTGATCCGGCTCCGCTAGGGGCCTGATCAGCAGCCTGAAGGCTCTCGCGAGGATCCGCCTCGCGGGAGCCTTCCGTTGTGCCGCCTGCCCGTGAAAGGGCAGAAGACGATCGCGAGGCAGGGACGTTCAAGGGTGGTGCCTACGCCGTCACAGCGCGAGCAGCAGGCTGTCGCCGCGGAACCCCGTACGGCCCTTCGCCATGAGCGCGGTGCGGATGAACTGGGTCAGTCCTCGTCCTGAGCACGCCGGTAGAGCTTGGCTATGTCGTCGTCGAAGTACGCGGCGTACGACACATCGTCCTGGTCCCCGCCGCCCTCGTGGCCGCCCAGGACGCCGATGACCGTGCCGGTCTGGCTCTTGGGGTCGTAGTCGGCGAGCCAGGGGCTGCCGCTGGTCCCGTCCTCAAGGCCGGTGCACTGGATGCGCAGCTGGGTGTCGCTGAACTTCGTGGTGCGGTTCTGGCACGAGAGCGGAGTGTCACGGCTGCTGGGATAGCCGGTGATCTCGACCTTGTTGTCGAAGCCGCGGTTGATGCCGAGGGTGCTGCCGCCCAGGACGTCCTGGATTTCCTTGCCGTCCTTCTGGTCCAGGACGAGGAAGGCGACGTCGAGGTCCTCGTCCTGCGACGCGGCCCAGCGGTCGTCGACGACCACCTTGCCGACCTTCCACAGGCCGGCGGGCTCGTCGCCGTTGCGGTAGCCGGGGGCGAAGACCAGGTCGTCCAGCGGCTGTCCGGAGTCGGCGTCGAAGGCGCAGTGAGCCGCGGTGATCAACATGTTCCGGCCCGGACTGCGCACCACGCTCGCCGTGCAGAAGTGGGCGCCCTGGTCGTCCTTCTCGAAGACCGCGCCGATCCGGGCGTTCTCCTCGGTCCTGCGGGGGGTGTACGCGTTGCCGTCCTCGGCCGGGGCCGTCGCGGAGAGGCCCTGGTCCTGGTCCTGCGGGGACCGGCCCCGCTCGCCGGACTTGCCGAAACCGCTGCGCCAGCCGCTTCTGGCCGTATGGGTTTCCCCCACGGCGCCACCCATCCACTGCGGCTGTTCCGACGATGGTCATTATCGACGCGGGCCGGGAGTCCGGGAGGTACTCCGCGGGGAGGTTCCCGTCACAATCCGCCGCCCCGAAGGCACCAGCCTGTCAGCCCGCACCCGCAAGGGCCTGCCGTCCGATTGCCCCGGCAGCACTGCTGAACCAGGAGTCGTCAACCAAACCGCACATGACCGGTCGTTCATATGGACATGGATTTCATTTCCATCTACGGTGGAGCGCGCCGACCCGGCACGAGCCACAGGGGGTGATGCGCCATGGGCGGCCGGACGACCCGACAACGCAAGGCCGTCACGCGGGCACTCGCGGGCTGCCAGGACTTCGTGTCGGCCCAGGACTTGTACGCCCTTCTGGTCGCCGGTGACCACGCGATCGGCCTGACCACCGTCTACCGCGCCCTGCGCGAGCTGGAGGCGGACGGCGGTGTGGACGTCGTACGCGACGAGGCCGGCGGGCGGCTGTACCGGCTGCGCCCGGCCGACGGGCACCGCCACTACCTGATGTGCCGTGACTGCGGCCGCAGCCGGCCGGTGGACTCCGAGGCCGTGGAGGAGTGGGCGGGCCGGATCGCCGCCATGACCGGCTTCACCGCGGTGGAGCACACCGTCGAGCTCACCGGTCTCTGCGCCGACTGTCCGCCCCGCACCGGCGGAGGCCGGCCGTCCGGGGACGGAGATGGAGGAGAGGAACAGCCATGCCACTGGGATCGCGGCCCGGGCCTCCGGGGCCCAGTCCGCAGCTGCGCGAGCTGAAGGAGACCGTGCGTGCCCTGCTCGATCTCGACGACGACACCGCCGTCCTGATCCGCCAGCTGGCCTGCACCGAAGCGGGCTGCCCGCCGCTGGAAACGGTCGTCGTCGTGCTGCCGATGGAGGGCGACGCCCGCCGCTGGACGCTGCACCGCCCCGCCGACCAGATCACCGAGGACGACCTGCGGGCCGCCCTCCTCGCCACTGAACAGCACGACTAGGAGAACGACTTGACCACCCCCGTAACCGAAGAGCCGCGCGACGTGGGGGCACCCCCGGACGAAGTCTGGGGGAGGGTCCCCGTCACCGTCCTGACCGGCTTCCTCGGCTCCGGCAAGACCACCCTCCTCAACCGCATCCTCACCGAGAACCACGGCATGAGGATCGCCGTCATCGAGAACGAGTTCGGCGAGGTCGGCATCGACGACGCCCTCGTCCTCGACGCCGAGGAGGAGATCTTCGAGATGAACAACGGCTGCATCTGCTGCACCGTGCGCGGAGATCTGATCCGCATCCTGGGCGCGCTGATGCGGCGCCGCGAGAAGTTCGACCACATCCTCATCGAGACCACCGGACTGGCCGACCCCGCGCCCGTCGCGCAGACCTTCTTCATGGACGACGAGATCGCCGCCCAGCTGCGGCTGGACGCCATCGTCACCCTCGTCGACGCCGCCCATGTGCTCCAGCACCTGGACGAGGTCAAGCCGGAGGGCGTGGAGAACGAGGCCGTCGCGCAGATCGCCTTCGCCGACCGCGTCGTCCTCAACAAGACCGACCTGGCCGACGAGGAGACCATCGGACAGGTCGTGCGCCGCATCCGGGCCGTCAACGGCGCAGTGCGGATCATCCCCGCACAGCACGCGCGCATCAATCTCCACGAAGTGCTGGACGTGGGCGCGTTCGACCTGGAGCGGGTGCTCGCCGACGACCCCGCCTTCCTCACCGAGACCGAGCACCAGCACGACACCACCGTCACCTCGGTCGGCATCGAGCTGACCGGAGAGCTGGACGAGGACCGGCTCAACGCCTGGCTCGGCCAGTTGCTGCGCACCAAGGGCGTCGACCTCTTCCGCTCCAAGGGCATCCTCGCCATCGCCGGAGCGCCCAAGCAGTACGTCTTCCAGGGCGTCCACATGCTGCTCGACGGCACCTTCGGACGCGACTGGAGGGAAAAGGAACCCCGCACGAACAAGCTGGTCTTCATCGGCCGCAACCTCGACCGCGAGGCCCTCGAACGCGGTTTCGCCGACTGCCTGGCCACGGCGGGAGCGGCCGCGTGAGTACGACGGTTCAGTCCCCGCTCGCCTGGGAGGCCGACGTCGACGACGCACCCGTCGCGCTCAGTGCGCGAGGTGATGTGGTCGCCGTCGCCGGGGCCGAGGGCACCGTGAAGGTCCTCGACGCGGCGATGGGCGCCGAGATCGGGGCGTTCGACCTTCCAGGAGGCGCACTCGCGGTCGCGCTCTCCCCCGATGCCGGGCACGTGGCGGCGACCGGCCCCCTGGGGTACGCCCTGTGGCGCCGCTCCGACGGGCGTACGACCGTGCCGGAGTCCGGTGCCTGGTCGGCCGCCGCCGCCTGGGCCGACAGTACTCGGGTCGCGGTCGCCTCCGGCCGTCGCGCGCTCGTACTCGACACGGATGGCGACGAGTTGTGGCGCACGGAACCCGCCGCGTCCACCGTCACCGACCTCGCCTGGATGCGGCAGGGACGGCGCCTGACCGTGGCGGCGTACGGCGCCGTGCGCTGCCACGAACAGCACACCGAGAAACCGGTCGCCACCTACCCCTACGTCGGCTCGCACCTCGCGCTCGCCGTCGCACCCACCGGCAGGTGGATCTGCAGCGGCAACCAGGACGCCTCCATCCACATCTGGCGCGCCCGCGACGGCGGCGAGCTGACCATGTCCGGCTACCCGGAGAAGGTCACCCGCCTCGCCTTCGACGACACCGGCTTCTGGCTGGCCGCCGACGGCGCACCCGACGTGACCGTGTGGGACTTCTCCGGCAAGGGTCCGGAGGGCACGGCACCGCGCTCCCTGCGCTGCCACGAGACGGTCACCGCGCTCGCCTGGCGGCCGGGCGCGGCCGGGCATCTGGCCAGCGGCGGCGCCGACGGCACCGTAGCCCTGTGGCACGCCACGGCCGGGCGGCCGCAGGCACGCCTGCGGCCGGTGCGCGAACTGGATGGCACGGGCGAGGCGGTCGCCGCACTGGCCTGGGCAGGCCCTCACCTGCTGGCCGTCGCCTGGCGGGACGGCCGGATCCGGACGTACGGCGTGCCGTCCCGGACCGCGCTGTGAACCGGTCAGTGATCCGGGCGGCCGCTCCCCGCCCCTGCACATTCGTCGTGTGCCGGGGCTGCTGCTGCGGCAACCCGCGCAAGCACCCCGGCACCGACCACGCCTGGCAATTGGAACGCCTGCGCGCCGGCGCGGCTCAGTACGGCTTCCAGGTCCGTACGACGGACTGCCTCGGCCCCTGCGACCAGGCCAACGTCATCGTCGTCCAGCCCTCCACCGCCGGGCGCCGGGCCGGAGGCCGCGCCGTCTGGGTCGGCTTCGCCATGGACGACGACAGCACCGACGACCTGCTGAGCTGGGCAGCGCAGGGCGGACCCGGCATCGCCGAACCGCCCGCCGCCCTGGCGCTCCAGCTCATCCGCCCACCGCGCGAGGCCCGCGCCCGTGCACGCCGATGACCTCGACGCCGACGGCCGCGACGTGCTCGCGGCCGCCCGGCTCGACGAGGCCACCGCCGCCTCCGTCGCCACAACGCTCCAGGCGCTGGCCACACCGTCCCGCCTGCTGATCCTCACCGCCCTGCGGCAACGGCCCCACCCGGTCGGCGAACTCGCCGCCGCCGTCGGCATGGAACAGTCCGCCGTCTCCCACCAACTCCGCCTGCTGCGCACCCTCGGCCTGGTCACCGGCCGCCGCGACGGCCGCCGCATCGTCTACAGCCTCTACGACGACCACGTCGCCCGACTCCTCGACCAGGCCGTCCACCACATCGAGCACCTCCGCCTCGGCGTGCGCGACCAGCCCGTCAGTTGAGGTCGGCGACCTGCTGGGGCGCGGGGGCCGCGCGGAGCCGGTCGGGCAGCGTGCCGTCGTCGGGCATGCCGGCCCGCAGCCACGCCCCGACCGCCTCGGCGTCGGCTTCCGTCACCAGCGGACCGAGGCGTACGACGATCCCAGCGGGAGTGCGGTCGACCCCGCACGGCTGCACGGCGGCGTGGAGCCCGCGGCCCCTGCGGCAGTGCAGCACCTTCCCGAGGCAACCGGTGGAGACCATCACCCCGTGGGGGCACTGCTGGACCGTACGGCGCAGCTCGTCCATCGCCCGCCCTCTCGCGGCGGCACGGCATGAGCCGCAGACCACGAGGGTGAAAGGGCGACTCCGACGGCCGCCTGCGCTATCGCTCATCTCCGTGTCTCCTCCGTATGAGTGAAAGGGATCCCCTGTTCGCCGCCGGGGAAGCTCCAACACGCCGTAGCCGACAGCAAGTTGAGGCTCGGGTGATTTGACAGCACCCGCCGGCACCACCAGCCTATGCTCATGACATCCATTTTCAATACGGGGGGTGGCTAGCCATGCGCGTTGCCTTCGTCGGCAAGGGCGGCAGCGGCAAGACGACCCTGTCGGCCCTCTTCTCCCGTCACCTGGCGCACTCGGGAGCGCCGGTCGTCGCGATCGACGGCGACATCAACCAGCACCTGGCCCACGCCCTCGGTCTCGACGAGGACGAGGTCTTCGCCGCGCCGCCGCTCAGCGCGCGCACCGGTGAGATCAAGGAATACCTGCGGGGCACGAACCCGCGGATCCCTTCCATCGAAGCCATGGTCAAGACGACCCCGCCCGGACGCGGCTCCCGGCTGCCACGGCTGCTCGGCGACGACGAGATCCACGGCCACCACGTCCAGGAGGTCGGCGGCGTACCGCTCATGGTCACCGGCACCTTCGACGAGAGCGACC
This sequence comes from Streptomyces sp. NPDC025793, assembly GCF_055558375.1. Classification (NCBI taxonomy): domain Bacteria; kingdom Bacillati; phylum Actinomycetota; class Actinomycetes; order Kitasatosporales; family Streptomycetaceae; genus Streptomyces; species Streptomyces sp. NPDC025793. The sequence continues at coordinate 10,947 of NZ_JBVHMR010000005.1, forward strand.
TCGGAGTGGCCTGCTACCACTCCAAGCTCGGCGCGGTCGAGCTGTACCTGAACCACCTCGTGGACGGCCCCGGCGAGTACGTCGTCGTCGACATGACCGCCGGCGCCGACGCCTTCGCCTCCGGCCTGTTCACCCGCTTCGACATGACGTTCCTGGTCGTCGAGCCGACCCGCAAGAGCGTCTCGGTGTACCGCCAGTACCGCGACCACGCGGCCGAGTTCGGCATCCCCATCGCCGCCGTCGGCAACAAGGTCACCGGCGAGGACGACCTGCTCTTCCTCAAGCAGCACGTCGGCGACGACCTGCTCGCCCACTGCGAGCAGTCCTCGTACGTCCGCGCCCACGAACAGGGCCGCGGCCACAGCGAACTGGAGCCGCACAACACTCGCACCCTGGACCTGCTGCGCGCGGCTGTGGACGCCCGCCCCAAGGACTGGGCCGCCTTCCAGAAGCACGCCGTGGACTTCCACCTGCGCAACGCCGCCGCCTGGGCCAACGAGGCCACCGGCCAGGACCTCGCCGCCCAGGTCGACCCGGACTTCCGGCACGGCTCCGCAGCACTGACCGCCTTCGCCTGACCCCCACTCCCTCAAGACCAGAACCACAGAACAGGACAGCCCTTCATGTCACTCGACGTCTCCCCGCAGCTCCTCGCCGAAGCCGAGAACGGCGAGGTACGGGAGCAGGACTTCGTGGAAACGGTGCGCACCTCCCTGCCGTACGCCTACGACCTCATCGCCCGCCTCGCCGAGGAACTGCGCTCCGGCACCGCGGAGTTCGCCGACAACCAGGCCCCGCCGCCCTCCGAGAAGGAGCGCGGCCAGCTCCTGCGCGCCCTGTCCAGCGACGCCATCCGGGGCAGCCTGGAGCGGCACTTCGGCATCGCCCTCGCCTTCCAGAACTGCCACCGCGTCGCGGCCTTCCATCCCGAGGCGCGCGGCGGCGAGACGCACACCCGCTTCACCTCGCTCCGGGCGCAGATCCTCAACCAGTCGCCGGAGTTCCGCGACTGCTGATCCGCTGCCGATCGCGACCGCCGCCTGCCGGAACCGGCGTTCGCCGGTCAGGCCGCTCACGTCGCCCCCTTGGCGGCCGTCCCACCAGGGCACCCGGTCCTCGTGAGCGACGGCCGCCAAGGCTTGTCCCGACGGCATCCGCCACACCCCCTCCCCGCGCAGCCCCGGAGCCGTCGTACACCCGGTCAAAAGATGGCAACGGTTTTCATCTTCCATTGATCTGAAAATCATCTCCATCTAGCGTCGAAGGTGTCGCCACACGGCCGACGCGTGTGCGCCGCGCGCCCGGTATTCGCCCGAAGGAGCTCCCGCATGTCCACCGCCCCCGCCTCCCGTTCCGCCCGGCCGACCGCGAGGATCGCACTGGTCACCGCGACGGCCGCCCTGACGGCCGTGACGGCGACCGCCTGCTCGACCTCCTCCTCGCACACCACCGACACCGCCGCGACCGGCAGCGACAGCGGCTCGGGGAAGACGATCCAGGTGGTGGCGGCGGAGAACTTCTGGGGCAGCATCGCCTCCCAGCTCGGCGGCAGCCACGTGAAGGTGAACAGCATCATCACCAACCCGGACACCGACCCGCACGCCTACGAGCCGACCGCCGCAGACGCCCGCACCGTGGCCGGCGCCCAGTACACGATCGTCAACGGCATCGGCTACGACGCCTGGGCCGACAAGCTGCTGGCCGCCAACCCCGGCAGCGGACGCACCCAGCTCAAGGTCGGCGACCTGGTCGGCATCAAGCCGGGCGGCAACCCGCACCGCTGGTACTCCCCGGACAACGTCCACCAGGTCATCGAGAGGATCACCGCCGACTACAGGAAGATCGACCCGGCCGACGCCTCCTACTTCGACCAGCAGAAGGCGACCTTCGAGACCAAGACGCTGGCCGACTACAACAAGCTGATCGCCGACATCAAGGCGAAGTACGCGGGCACCCCGATCGGTGCCTCCGAGTCCATCGTCACGCCGCTCGCCGAGGGTCTGGGGCTGAAGATGCTCACCCCGGAGACGTTCCTGGACGCGATGAGCGAGGGCTCCGACCCCACGGCCAAGGACAAGGCCACCATCGACCAGCAGATCAAGAACAAGAAGATCAAGATCTACGTCTACAACTCCCAGAACTCCACGCCGGACGTGCAGGCGCAGGTCAAGGAGGCCAAGGCGCAGGGCATCCCGGTAGCCACCGTCACCGAGACGCTCGCCCCTGCCGGCGCCTCCTTCCAGCAGTGGCAGACCAGCGAACTGCAGGGCGTCGAGCAGGCCCTGGCCAAGGCCACCGGGAAGTGAGCTGAAGCCATGAACCCGATAGCGAAGGCCCGAGAAGCCGTCACACACACCAGCGGCCACACCGTCCCCGGCCGCCGAAGCGGGGGGCACGACACGGCCACAGGAACCGGCAGCGATCCGGTGGCCGCCCTGCGCGGGGCCGCGGTGCGGGTCGGCGGACGGACGCTGTGGTCGGGGGTGGACCTTCGCATCGGGGGCGGTGAGTTCACCGCCGTGCTCGGCCCCAACGGCGTCGGCAAGTCCACCATGATCAAGGTCCTGCTGGGCGCCCTGCCCGCGGCGGCCGGCGAGGTTCGGGTGCTCGGCGCCCGGCCCGGGCAGGCCAACGACCGCATCGGCTACCTGCCGCAGCGGCGGAGCTTCGAGGCCACCCTGCGCATCCGCGGTGTCGATGTGGTGCGCATGGGCCTGGACGGCGACCGGTGGGGGGTGCCGCTGCCCTTCCCGAGCGAGCGTCGGCGGGCCGCTCGCGCGCGGGTGGACGAGGTGATCGAGCTGGTCGGGGCGTCGGCGTACGCACACCGGCCGATCGGGCAGTGTTCCGGCGGCGAGCAGCAGCGGCTACTGATCGCCCAGGCACTCGTCCGCAGGCCCGAACTGCTGCTGCTGGACGAGCCGTTGGACAGTCTCGACCTGCCCAACCAGAGCGCCGTCGCGGCGCTGATCGGGCGCATCTGCCACCAGGAGGGCGTCTCGGTGGTCATGGTCGCCCATGACGTGAACCCGATACTCCACCACCTGGACCGGGTGGTGTACCTGGCCGAGGGCGGCGCCGCCACCGGCACCCCGACCGAGGTCATCACCTCCGGGACACTGACCCGGCTCTACGGCACACCGGTCGAAGTACTGCGGACCTCGGACGGCCGACTGGTCGTCGTGGGCCAGCCGGAGCCGCCCGCGGTGCACACCGACCGGCACGACACCCCGGGGAGCGGTCATGACGCTCGCTGAGACGGCAGCACCGGTCTGGTCGTGGAACCTCCTGGCCGACTTCCAGGAGATGTGGTCGTACCCGTTCATGGTGAATGCGTTCCGCGCGGGCGCGGTCGTGGCCGTGGTCTCGGCGGCCGTGGGGTGGTTCGTGGTGCTGCGGCGGCAGACGTTCGCCGCGCACACCGTCTCCGCCGTCGCCTTCCCCGGCGCCGCCGGGGCGCTCCTGCTCGGGTTCAGCGCGGTCTACGGCTACTTCACGCTGTGCGTGGCCGCCGCGCTGGTCATCGCCGCCCTGCGGGGTGGCGGTGAGCACGAGGAGTCGGCGCTGACCGGGACCGTGCAGGCGTTCCTGCTCGCGTCCGGGTTCCTGTTCACCGCCCTGTACAGAGGGCTGCTGGAGGGACCGCAGACCATCCTCTTCGGCACCTTCCTGGGAATCACCTCCTCCCAGGTGACCGTGCTGACGGTGGTCGGCGCGGTGGTGCTCGCGGTGCTGGCGCTGATCGGACGGCCGCTGCTGTTCGCCTCCGTCGACCCACAGGTCGCCGCCGGGCGCGGTGTCCCGGTCCGCGCCCTGTCGGTGGTCTTCCTCGTCCTGCTCGGTGCGGCCACCGCCGAGGCGAGCCAGATCACCGGGACCCTCCTGGTCTTCGCCCTCATGGTGATCCCGGCCGCCACCGCGCAAGTCCTCACCGCCCGCCCGGCGTTGAGTCTGGCCCTGGCCGTCCTGCTGGCCTTCGCCGCGACCTGGCTCGGGCTGACCGCCGCCTACTACTCGCCCTACCCGCTGGGCTTCTTCGTGACGACCATCGCCTTCGCCGGCTATCTGCTCGCGCTGGGCCGGCGCTCGCTGCGCGAGGTACTCAGCCGCACCCGAGCCGGGGCCACGCCCGCTGCCAGGGAGGTGGTCGCATGACCGTCCTGCTCGCCGCCTCCCCGTTGTCCCACCCGTTCTTCCTGCACGCCTTCCTCGCCGGTACCGCCATCGCCGCGGCCTGCGGACTGGTCGGCTACTTCCTGGTGCTGCGGGCCCAGGTCTTCACCGGCGACGCGCTCAGCCACGTCGCCTTCACCGGCGCGATGGCCGCCCTCGCCTTCGGCGCCGACCTTCGCCTCGGGCTGTTCGCCGCCACCATCGCCATGGCGCTGCTCTTCGGCACCCTCGGCCGCAAGGCCCGGCCCGACGACGTGGTCATCGGGAGCGTCTTCTCCTGGATCCTGGGCCTGGGCGCCTTCTTCATCACCCTCTACACGACCTCGCGGAGCACCACCAACGGCACCGCCGGCGTCAGCGTCCTGTTCGGCTCCGTCTTCGGCATCTCCTCCAGCAGCGCAGTCGTCGCCGCCCTGGTGGCAGCCGGGGTCGGCCTGCTGGTGGTCCTCATCGCCCGGCCGCTGCTGTTCGCCACGCTCGACGAGGCCGTGGCCGCGGCTCGTGGGGTACCGGTCCGGCTGCTCGGATACGGCTTCCTCGCCCTGGCCGGGGTCAGCGCCGCCGAGGCCACCCAGGCGGTCGGCTCCCTCCTCCTGCTCGGCCTGCTCGCCGCTCCCGCGGGCGCCGCGATCCGGCTCACCGACCGCCCCTACCGTGCGCTCGCCCTCTCCGCCGGCCTGGCGGTGCTGGAGATGTGGGCGGGGCTGTTCGCCTCGTACGCGGTGCCGAAGATGCCGCCCAGCTTCGCCATCATGGCCGCCGCCGCGGCCGTATACGCCGCCACCTTCCTGATACGACGCCCGGTTCCCGGTCCCCGAACGCACACCGCCGTCCCCACCGGCACATGAGCGAAGGCACCCGATGGCACCCGACCGCCAGTGCACCCCGACCCCGTCGCACGACGTCACGCTGATCGGCCGCCTCACCCAGCAACGCACCGTCGTGGTCGAGGCGCTCATCCGGGCCGACGGCTTCGTCGGCGCCCAGACCCTCCACAACCAACTCGCCGCCGACGGCTCACCGGTCGGCCTGTCCACGGTCTACCGCACGCTGGCCGGCCTGGCCGGCGTCGGCCGGGCCGACATGGTCCGCGACACCAGCGGTGAACGCCTCTTCCGCTACCGCCCGGGACCCGAACACCGCCACTACCTCCTCTGCACCGAATGCGGCCTGAGCCGCCCCGTCGACTCCGGTCCGGTGGAGGAATGGGCCGACACCATCGCGCAGACCTCCGGGTTCGCGAACGTCCGGCACACGGTGGAGTTGTCCGGGGTGTGCCCGGACTGCGGCCGACGGCAGGCGGCGGGCCGGCCCCGGTGAACCCCGGCACCACTTCCTCCGGGTTGTCTCCGTCAAGGGCAGCAGTCGCACCCCGGAGCGCGGCCACAGGCATCCGCCTCCCGCCGGCCCGCGCCCGGTGCGACGGCCGCCGGCGTCGCACAACACCCCTCCCCACGCCAGGCACCGCGCCCCTCCTTCACCGCGACCGCGGCGATGACCAGGGCCGCGAGCGGATCGGCCCACGACCAGCCGAACACGGCGCCCGCGACCAGACCCACCAGCAGCACCGCCGACAAACAGGTGCACAGCAGGGTCTGCTTGGAGTCGGCCACGGCCGACGCGGAGCCGAGTTCCCGTCCGGCGCGGCGCTGGGCCGCCGACAGCACCGGCATGACCACGAGCGAAAGGGCAGCCAGCACGATCCCGGGCAGGGAGCGCGTGGCCTCACCTGTACCGGTCAGGGACCGTACGGCGTCGACGGTGACGTAGGCGGCGAGCGCGAAGAACGACAGCGCGATGATCCGCAACGCGGTCTTCTCCCTGGCCTCGCGCACCGCGTGCTCGCGGGCGGAGAACTGCCAGGCGACGGTGGCGGCCGAGGAGACCTCGATGACGGAGTCGAGGCCGAAGCCGATCAGCGCGGTGGACGAAGCGAGGGTCCCGGCCGTGAGGGCGACGGCCGCCTCGACGGCGTTGCAGGTGATGGTCGCGGCGACCAGCAGCCGTATCCGCCGGGCAAGCACGCCGCGCCTGGCCGGGTCGGGGCCGAGGGACAGGGATGTCTCTGCGCTCATGCTCAGCAGCACCCCTTGTCGTCGGCATCGACGCACGTGCGGTCGCCCTCGACGGCGACCACCGCGGTGCGCAGATCGTCGAGCGCGTGGCCGAGGCGCTCGTCGGCGAGTTCGTAGCGGGTGCGTCGGCCGACGGGGACGGTGACGACCAGGCCGCAGTCACGCAGGCACGCCAGGTGGTTCGACAGCCTGGTGCGCGAGACGTCCAGCGCGTCGGCGAGGTCGGCGGGATAGGCGGGTGCCTCCCGCAGGGTCAGCAGGATCCGGCAGCGGATCGGATCGGCGAGCGCCCGGCCGAACCGAACCAGGACCTCGATGTCGGAAGCGACAGTCGGCACACCACCAACGGTACACGGATTCCTGAATTCAGAAAGGCGTGAATCATGGATTATTTAGCAATGGTGTTCATTTTCATGTAGCCTCTACTCGCCATCCCAACCAGGAGGACCCTCATGGCTGTTCCCAAGCGGAAGATGTCCCGCAGCAACACCCGCCACCGCCGCGCCCAGTGGAAGGCGAGCACGCCGGCGCTCGTGCCGGTCACCGTCGACGGAGTGTCATACCTGGTGCCTCAGCGGCTGGTGAAGGCGTACGAGCGCGGGCTGCTGCGCCCCGAGGGCTGAGCGTTGATGCCGTCCACCCCCGTCGGCCGACTGCCCGTCACCGTCCTGTCCGGTTTCCTCGGCGCGGGCAAGACCACGCTCCTCAACCACGTCCTCGGCAACCGCGAGGGACTGCGCGTCGCGGTCATCGTCAACGACATGAGCGAGGTCAACATCGACGCCGCCCTGGTGCGGGGCGGCGAGGCGACCCTGTCGCGTACCGAGGAACGCCTGGTCGAGATGACCAACGGCTGCATCTGCTGCACCCTGCGCGACGACCTGCTTCAGGAGGTCGACCGGCTGGCCCGCGAGGGCCGCTTCGACTACCTGCTCATCGAGTCGTCCGGCATCTCCGAACCCATGCCGGTCGCCGCGACCTTCGCCTTCGCCCGCGACGACGGCGCCACCCTCGGCGACCTCGCCCGCCTGGACACCATGGTCACGGTCGTGGACGCCGCGCACTTCCTGCCCGAACTGGCAAGCGGCGACGAACTCGTCGAGCGCGGCCTGGACCAGTACGAGGACGACGAACGCACCGTCAGCGACCTGCTGATGGACCAGGTTGAGTTCGCCGACGTCATCGTGCTGAACAAGCTCGACCTTGTCGACGAGGAGTCCGCCGACCGGCTGCGGGCGACGCTCACCCGCCTCAACCCGGCCGCGCGTCTCGTCCCGGCCGTCCACGGCCGCGTGAAGGTGAGCGACGTGCTGGGCACCCGGCTGTTCGACCTGGAACGCGCCCAACAGGCCCCCGGCTGGGTGCGGGAGCTCAACGGCGACCACGTCCCCGAGACGGAGGAGTACGGCATCTCCTCCACCGTCTTCCGCTCCGGACTGCCGTTCCATCCGGGCCGGTTGTGGACGTTGGTGACCGAGGAACTCGACAGCGGTGCATACGGACAGATCCTGCGCTCCAAGGGCTTTTTCACCCTCTCCAGCCGCCCGCACGTGACGGGCCTGTGGTCACAGGCCGGTTCCGTCGCGCGCTTCGAGCCCTCCGCTGCACGCGCCACCGACAGCCCCGAGTGCCAGGAACTGGTCTTCATCGGCACGCACCTGCACGCGGACGCACTGCACACGGCACTGACCGACTGCCTCATGGCCGACGGCGAGAGCCTGCCGCCAACGGATCCGTTCCCCGTCTGGGACACCTACGGCATCGACGACACCTGTGACCATGAGCATCCCGGACTCGTGGCGGGCCCCTGAGAACCCCGGGCCGGGCGGCGAACACAGCCACGGCGCCGCCCGGCCCGGTATGGACACCAAGAGCTCCGGATCAATGCGTTGGGCTGACCGGCCCCCGCTGATAGCGTCTGGGCAGCCGTGAGAGAACGCGGGGAGGTGAGACCCATGAAGGCTGTATCCATGTGGGTGCTCCCCCAATGTCGTCACGGTGGGCGGTTGACGTAGGTGTCGCCGGGAGCGCCTCGGACAAGGCACTCCTGAAAGGCAACACCCGCGAACTTTGTGCGTTCCGCTCCGGGCACGGACAACCATCCGGTCGTGGTCACGCGGGTCTCGGACACGCAGTGGCACGCCGTGGAGGACGACCTGGCGGTCGGCCGCGGCGTCGCTTCGCGTCGGCCCGGCGGGCGGCTCTTCGTCAGCATCGACGCGTGGCACGGCGCGGTCTTCGACCGCATCGCCGACGCGATGCCGGCGGACCTGCCGACACCGCTGTTCACCGTGGTCGACGAGACCGACCACGACTCAAGGTCCGCCTGGGAGCGGGCCGGCTTCGCCACCGCACGCCGCGAGTGGGGCTATCTCGTGCCCACCGACCCGCGCATCACCGGTCTCGGCTCGGTGCGGCCCCCGTCCGGAGTGACGAGCGTGCCCGCCGGTGAGGCGGAGGAGGGCCCGCTGCGCGCCCTGGACCGCCTCCTCATCCGCGACGAGAGGCCACCGTCGGATGGCAGACGATGCCACGCGGAGCCCCCCGCGGAACGAGCCGACAGGGGTCCACGTCGGTCACCGCAGTCACATGCGTGTCACCAACAGGGTCGACGCAGTTGCACCACAAGGACCTGACCAGGCCAAACGCTCCCGGCCTGGACCACACGGACGCCAGAAGACGGTCCTCCTACCTGTGCCATGTGGTCCCCAGGGAGGGGCCGAGGACGAGCACCGGGGCGTCTGCCCGGCCGTCGAAGCGGTACTGCAAGGTGTTCGGGGATGTCTCACTCACGCCCTGCACGGTCTCACATCCGACCATTTCCTACGTGCCTGGGTCCGAGCCCCGTACACGGCGTCCCTGGTGGTGAGGACTGCGCGAAGATCCTCCGCCTGCGCTGGCGGGAGGGCCGGGCGGGCGACCTCGTCGGTCGCCCGCCCGGCCCTCCCGCTGTGCGTGGCCGTCGGCCGCTACCGGGCCTCGTCCTGGTGGGACAGCTCCAGGTCGAAGTCGCTCACGCCGCTGCCGTCCAGGCGTACGGACGTGGCGACCGGGGCGTAGCCGCTGGCGATGACGGTGTACTCGCCGCCGTCCAGGTCGGTGAACCCGTAGACCCCGTCGGTGCCGGTGACCGCGGTGCCGACCACGTTCCCGGCCGAGTCCAGCAGCGTGACCTTGGCGTCGTCGAGCGGCGTTCCGGCGGGGGTGCTGACGACGCCGCCCAGCCGGGCGCTCGCCTCCAGGCGGATCTCGTGGACCTCCCCGGCGCCCGCGGTGACCTCGACGGGAAGTGCGGCCGGGCGGTGTCCGGGCGCGTTCACGACCAGCGTGTAGCTGCCGGGGACCAGTTCGGCGAGCGTGAAGGAGCCGTCCTCGGCCGTGGTCCCGGAGGACACGACCTCGCCGCGTACGTCGGTGGCGACCAGCAGCGCCGAGGGCACCGGGCGTGCGTCGACGGCGTCGCGGACGACCCCGGACAGGGCGACGGTGCCGCTGAGCGCGAGGTCGCAGACGACCGGCTCGTCACCGACGAGCACGGTGACGGCCTGCGGCTGGCGGGAACCGGCGGCGGCGATCAGCACATAGGTGCCGGGGCCGGTGACGGACACCGCGTAGCCGCCGTCGGGACCGGTGACGGCACGGCCGAGCTGCCGTCCGTCGACGTCGATCACGGTGATCACGCCCTGTGCCACCGGCGCGTTGGCGCCGTCGAGCACACGGCCGCGGACGGTGTACGACGGGCCGCCCGGAACAGGCGCGAACCGGTCGGCGGGCGACGCGGCGGTCTCGTCGGCGACGGGCTCGGCGGCGACCGGAGCGGCGGCGACCGGCGCGGCGGTCTGCTCGACAGCCTGCTCGGCGGCCGGGGCACCGTTCTCCTCGGCGGCCTGCGCCTCCAGTCCGGAGACCTTGCGCAGCGGGACCTCCTTGGTCCACACGGCGACCAGGAAGCCCAGGACCATCACACCGGCGGCGATGAGGAACACGAGCTGCATCGAGTCGGTGAAGCCGACCTTGAACGGCTCGGCCAGGCGCGGGTCGAGCCGCTGGATGAACGAGGAGTCGTTCAGCACGCCCGAACCGCTGCCGCCGCTCGCCCCGGGGTGCTTGAGCATCTCCAGCACGGGCGCGTTGGCGGGGTTGGAGCGGACGGCCGGATCGTGCAGCGCGGCCTGGAACGCGGGCGTCCGCGCGGCGGACCGGAAGGCGGAGCCGATCTTGTCGCCGACGGTGCTGAACAGCACGGAGAGGAAGATCGCGGTACCGGCGGTGCCGCCCATCTGCCGGAAGAAGGTGGCCGACGCGGTCGCCACGCCCATGTCCTTGGGCTCGACGGCGTTCTGCACGGCCAGGGTGAGGATCTGCATGCAGCCGGCGAGACCGATGCCGAACAGCGCCATGTAGGCCATGGTCTCGGGCAGCGCCGTGTTCCACTCCACCCGGTAGTGGAACAGCAGCAGCGCGGCGATGATCAGCAGGGTGCCGATGACGGGGAAGATCTTGTACTTGCCGGTCTGCTGGATGATGCGGCCGACCACGATGGTGCCCGCGATCATGCCGACCATCAGCGGCAGCATCAGCAGGCCGGACTTGGTGGGGCTGACGCCCTTCACGATCTGGAGGTACAGCGGGACCATCATCATGCCGCCGAACATGCCCATGCCGACGAGCACGGACAGCAGGCTCATCTTGCTGAACACGGGGCTGCGGAACAGTCGCATCGGGATCAGGGCCTCCTCGCCCATCGCCCGCTCGACGAGGACCCACACGATCAGGCCGACCGCGCCGACGCCGTAGCAGACGAGGGACTTGGTGGAGCCCCAGCCCCAGTCCTGGCCCTGCTCGGCCACGAGCAGCAGCGGTACGACACCGATGGCGACGGTGAGCGCGCCCCACCAGTCGATGCGGTGCTCGCGGCGGGTGTGCGGGAGGTTCAGCACCTTGGCGACGACGAACAGCGCGATGATGCCGATCGGCACGTTGACCAGGAACACCCAGCGCCAGCCGGAGATGGCCAGGATGCTGCTGCGGCCCGCGAGGAAACCGCCGATCAGCGGGCCGAGCACACTGGAGGAACCGAAGGTCGCGAGCATGTAGCCCTGGTAGCGGGCCCGCTCGCGGGGCGGCACGATGTCACCGATGATCGCCAGCGCCAGCGACATCAGACCGCCCGCGCCGATGCCCTGGAAGGCACGGAACGCCGCCAGCTCCGTCATCGAGGTGGCGAACGAACAGGCCGCCGAGCCCGCGATGAAGATCGTGATGGCCGCGAGGAAGAAGGGTTTGCGCCCGTAGAGGTCGGACAGCTTGCCGTACAGCGGCGTGCTGATGGTGGAGGTGATCAGATACGCGGTGGTGACCCACGCCTGCGAGCTGAGTCCGTGCAGATCGTCGGCGATCGTGCGGATCGAGGTGCTGACGATGGTCTGGTCGAGCGCCGCGAGGAACATCCCCAGCATCAGGCCGCTGAGGATCGTCATGATCTGCCGGTGCGTCATTCTGCCGGCCGGTGGTGGCGACGCGGATATCTCTGCGGTTCCCCCGCGGGCCGGGGACGCTGACATGGTCATGCGTACGAATCTCCTTGCCTCGCCTCGCCCCCGGGCTCTTCCCGGCTCCGAGGCTCGTGTTCCTGTGGTCCGCCGGGTCGCCGTGGGGGCGCTGCACCGATCCCCGCTCGACGTGCGAGCGCACGGCTCACTCACGGCCTTCCGACGGCCCGTGCCGATCATCACTCACGTACCGTTGCTTGCGGCTACCAACTGAGTGTAGATCCTGGCCGCGCCAGGCTCTATCACATAGGTCCGATCACCCGTATGTGCGATCAACGACCGTCCGGTCATCGGATGTCCCCGCGTCAGGGCATGGCCAGCCATCCGATCACGCCGGCCACGCCGAAGAGGGCGAAACCGATGCCGCATGCCAGCATCAGCCCTCTCAGCAGCCGGCCGGCCCCGGGGGACCACAACGCCGCGCCGATCCGCCCGCCCAGCCGGGGCATCGCGGTGGAGAACGCGCCGCACAGCAGGGTCAGGCCGCCGACGCCTGCCACCACGGCGACACAGATCCCGGCCAGCCGCCCGGCCGTCGGGGCGACTCCGACAAGGTAGCAATGGCCGCTCGCGTCCCGCTGGACCGGAAGGACCGTCCCCGCCTCGAACGACTCGCCGATGGAGGCGTACGGGTCCGTGACCCGGTGATCGTCGGAGCGGAAGACGCCGTAGCAGTCGGTGTGCCGCTGCTTGCCGGTGCCGGAGGTCTCGCAGTATTCGATCCGCAGCAGCCCCGGCGTGCCGGACATCCGCGTGGAGTACTTCATGCCGTCGGCGAGACCCACGGCGCCGCCGATGCCGAGGCCGCTGAACAGCACCCCGGCGAACACCCCGAACAGCACCATCCCGATCCGGCCCAGCCCGGTCCTCGGCTCGCTCCGGGTCCCCGCCCGGGCTCTTCCCGCCCTCACCGGTGTCACGTCTCCCCCGCCTGCCCGATGCCGATCCGGCCGGTCATGATGCCACCGGCCCTGTGGCCCCCCACGCACCACCCCGGCCCGCCACACCGGACCCCCACAGTTCCTGCGGTGCTCTGCACACGCGCAGTTGGCGATGCGGGCGGGCGGGGGGTGCCGGGCTGCCCTGTGCGGCCTCGGACTACAGGTCGTCCGGGGTGCCGAGGCCGGTCAGGGCGCCCACCGGGTCGAGGTCCGGGGTGCCGCGGGGCCACCAGTCGTCGCGGCCGGGCTCGGACTCGTAGGCGTACCACAGGCCGTCGCGGCCGAGGCGGAGCTGGGCGTGGCCCTGCGGGTGGGTGAGGCGGTTGCGCCAGGGGCGGAACGCCGGGAGGCCGGCGGCGAGCAGCAGCGGGCGGGCCCGGTCGAAGCGGCCGGCCGGCGGATCCCACGGCTCCTCCAGGGCGGCCAGCCCGGCGGACGCGCCCTGCCGCCAGGCGGCGACGGCCCGCGCGAGGTCGGACGGGGTGCGGCCGACGGCCGTGGCGAGCGTGGCGTACAGCGTGCGGGTGGCGGCGGTGAGGCCGGAGCCGGGGCGGGCGGCGGCGAGGCGCACCGCGTCCTGCCACAGGGTCAGCTCCCCCACCGGGTCGCGGCCGGTGTCGAGCAGCGCGTGCGCGCGGGCGGCGGCGTCGGTCGCGAGCTGGTCCAGGGCGAAGGGGTCCGGGCCGCCGGGGGCCGCGGGATAGACCGGTGGCTGCCCGGAATGCGGCGGCACCGGCAACGGCGGGGGCAGCGGCGGCAGTCGGCGGGGCGCGAGGGCGTCGGTGGCGCGCACTCCGGGCAGCGAGTCGGCCTGCCGCTCCTGGGCGGCGCGGGCCGCACTGCGCCGGGACAGCGCGTCGAGCAGGTCCCTCTCGCCCCGGCCGCGCAGCAGGAGCAGCACGAACGGGTCGGCGTCGAGCAGCCGGGCCGTCTGGTAGCAGAGCGCGGCGGCGTGCTTGCAGGGGTGGCCGGAGTCGGGACAGCTGCATTGCGGGGCGAGGTCGCCGGGCCCGGGCAGCAGCGGCACACCGCAGTCGGCGAGGGACTGGGGCAGCTCCTTGTCGAGCAGCGCGGCGATGTGCCCGGGCCGGTCGGCGGCCGCGTCCAGGAAACGCTCCCAGTCCTCGTCCTCCAGCGTGCGGAGCCGCACCTGCACGCGGTACGGCCGCGGCCGGCTTCCGCGTACGTACGCCAGCACGAGCCCCGGTGTCACGGTGATCGCGTCGACGTGCCCCTGGTCGGCATAACCCCGCCCCCGCGCCAGCCGCTTGGCGTCCAGAGCCCCCTGCTCCAGCGCGTCGGCCCACGCGTTGCCCCACCAGGTCCCGGCGAACGACACACCCTCCTCGGCCGCCGCACGCGCCGCGAACGCCGGGAACGTGCGCCGCAGTTCGGTGTCCCGGTGGGGGGTGGCCATGGTGGCAGGCAGGTACGGGTGCGCGGGGACGGGGGCAGCGCCGGGGTCGCCGGGCTCGGTGGGGGCAGAGGGGGGTGAGGGGTGGGTCTCGTCGGCCGTGGGCACGGGGGCGGTCGGCGACCGGTCCGGGCGGGACTCGGCGGTGGGCGTGGAGGCAGTGGACGGCGGCTCCGGGTGGGCGGGGTGGCCGGCGTCGGCGCTGGGGTCCGAGGGCCGGGGCTCCTCGTCCGGGGTGTCGGACCAGGTCGGCATCCGGAAGGCGTCGGCCAGGTAGTGCCGCATGTCCTGGGCTGCCTTGATCCGGGTCGCCCGGGAATCCGGCCCGGGCCCGGACGCGGCGCGGGACGCCGACGCGACGGAGCGGCCGGGCGCGGGCACCCCGCGTCGGGTACGGGGCTGCGCCGTCCGCCCGCCCCGCGCGGCACCTCGTTCCGCCGCGTCCGTCTCCGCCTCGGCCTCGGCCTCGGCCCGGACCGCCTCCCGCCGGGCGGCTCGCAGCG
>NZ_JBVHMR010000005.1:25704-83210 GCF_055558375.1 Streptomyces sp. NPDC025793
CTTCCCTGGCGATGTCGCCGGGCCGAGCTCCGGCGGAGGTGACAGTGCGGGCCCGGGACGCGGGGTTCTCGTCCCGGACCGGAATGGTGGCGCCGGCCCGGGCCGCGCCCGGGCGGGAGGCGGCCGCATCCGCATCCTCCGGCCACGACTCACCGCCACCCCGCCCCACCGGTGCCCCGGCTCGCAGCGCTTCCCTGGCGATGTCGCCGGGCCGAGCTCCGGCGGAGGTGACAGTGCGGGCCCGGGACGCGGGGTTCTCGTCCCGGACCGGAATGGTGGCGCCGACCGGGGCCGCGCCCGGGCGGGAGGCGTCCGCATCCGCATCCTCCGGCCACGACTCACCGCCGCCCCGCCCCACCGGTGCCCCCGTGACGCCGGCGGAGTCCTCCCCCGCCTTCGCGGACTGTGGCGCGCGCCCTGCCTTCGACCGTTGCCGTGCCTCTTTGAGCACGCGGTGGGCCAGGCCGGCAGGAGTCTCCTCGTTCCCCTCCCGCACCTGCTCGCATCCGGCCCCGGCCCCCTGCCGAGCCGGCCCCGGCCCACGAACGGCCGCACCGGCGGGGGTCGGCTCCTCCCCGTCCCGTGCCTGCCCGCGCTCGGCGTCGGCCCGTTGCCGGGCTGCCCGCAGGGCCTGGCGGGCCGCGTCGGCGGGGCGGGGGGCGGGGGAGGTCGTGGGGTCCTCCGGGGGGAGGCTCATGGGGTCCTCCGGAGGGAGACGAGGTCGGACAGTTCGCGGTCGGTCAGCTCGGTCAGGGCCGCCTCGCCGGAGCCCAGGACGGCGTCGGCGAGGGCACGCTTGGCGCTGAGCATCTCGGCGATGCGGTCCTCGACCGTGCCCTCGGTGACCAGGCGGTGGACCTGGACGGGCTGGGTCTGGCCGATCCGGTAGGCGCGGTCGGTGGCCTGCTCCTCCACCGCCGGGTTCCACCAGCGGTCGAAGTGGATGACGTGGCCCGCGCGGGTGAGGTTCAGGCCGGTGCCCGCCGCCTTCAGGGACAGCACCAGGACCGGGGTCTCGCCGGCTTGGAAGCGGTCGACCATGCGCTCGCGTTCCGGGACCGGGGTGCCGCCGTGCAGCAGGTCCACCGGGATCGCGCGGGCGGACAGGTGCGCGGTGATGAGGCGGGCCATGCCGACGTACTGGGTGAACACCAGCGCCGAGCCGTCCTCGGCGAGCAGGGTGTCCAACAGCTCGTCCAGCAGGGCGAGTTTGCCGGAGCGGTGCGCCAGGCGACCCCCGCCTGCCTCCTCTTTCAGGTAGAGCGCGGGGTGGTCGCAGATCTGCTTCAGGGCGCCCAGCAGCTTCAGGACCAGCCCCCTGCGGGCGATGCCCTCGGCGGTCTCGATGGCGAGCAGCGACTCGCGCACCACCGCCTCGTAGAGCGCGGCCTGCTCGCGGGTGAGGGGCACCGGGTGGTCCGTCTCGGTCTTGGGCGGCAGTTCGGGGACGATGCCCGGGTCGGACTTCTTGCGGCGCAGGAGGAAGGGGCTGACCAGACGGGCGAGGCGGTCCACGGCCTCCTGGTCCTCGCCGTTCTCCACCGCGCGGGCGTGGCGGGCGCGGAAGGACTTCAGGGGGCCGAGGAGGCCGGGGGTGGTCCAGTCGAGCAGGGCCCACAGTTCGGAGAGGTTGTTCTCCACCGGGGTGCCGGTGAGGGCCACGCGCGCGGGGGCCGGGATCGTGCGCAGCGCCTTGGCCGTGGCCGAGTAGGGGTTCTTCACGTGCTGGGCCTCGTCGGCGACGACCATGCCCCAGGGGTGGTCGGCGAGCTGTTCGGCCGCCGAGCGCATCGTGCCGTACGTGGTGAGGACGAAGCCGCCCGTCAGGCCGTCCAGGGTGCGGTCCTGGCCGTGGAAGCGGCGGACGGGGACGCCGGGCGCGAACCGGGTGATCTCCCGCTGCCAGTTGCCGAGCAGGGAGGCCGGGCAGACGACGAGGGTCGGCTCGGTGCGGGCCCGCTTCAGGTGCAGCGCGATGAGGGTGACGGTCTTGCCGAGGCCCATGTCGTCGGCGAGGCAGCCGCCGAGGCCGAGGGAGGTCATGAGGTCGAGCCAGGCCAGGCCGCGCAGTTGGTAGTCGCGGAGGGTGGCGGCGAGCCCCGGAGGGGGGTCGGCCGGGTGCAGGCCCGCCGTGAGACGGTCGCGGAGAGCTGCCAGGGCGCCGGTCGGCACGGCTTCGACGGTCTCGCCGTCGACCTCGGCGGTGCCGGTGAGCGCCACGGACAGGGCGTCGACCGGGTCGAGCAGGCCCAGTTCACGCTTGCGGGCCTTGCGGACCAGTGCCGGGTCGACCAGAACCCAGCGGTCGCGCAGGCGTACGACGGGACGGTGGGCCTCGGCGAGGGCGTCCATCTCGGCCTCGCTGAGCGGGTCGCCGCCGAGCGCCAGCTGCCAGCGGAACCGGAGGAGGTCCTCGCTCTCGAAGAAGCCGGTGCCGTCGGTCGCCGAGCCGGGTGCCGGGCGGACCTCGGCGGCGGCCGTGAGGTCGCGGGCGAGGTCCCGGGGCCAGTGCACGGCGACCCCGGCGGCGGCCAGCCGGGAGGCGGCGACGCCCAGCAGCTCGCCCAGCTCCTCCTCGGACAGGGCGAGCACGTCGGGCACGTCCTGCTCGGCGAACCGGTCCAGGGGCGCCCACACGCGGGCCGCGCGCCGCAGCGCGAGGGCGGCGTCCACGCGCGCGCGGGGGCCGAAGGCCGCGTCGGCCTCCCCCGCCCACAGGGCCGCCGCGTCGGCCACCAGGGTGGGGTCGGCGAGGCTGTGGACCTGCACGATCGCCGCTCCGGCGGCCCGCGCGCCGTCACTGGCGCCGGCGTCGAAGACGTCGTACGCGGACAGGTCCAGGCGCAGCGAGATCCGTACCCCCGCGTCCATGCCGGCGGCGACCTCGGCCGCCCAGGCGTGAGCGCGGGGCAGGGCCACGGGTTCGCGGGCGGCGAAGGGCCGGCCGGCGGTGTGCGGGGCGGCCGGGGTGCGCGGCAGGGTGTCGGCGACCGCGTCCAGGAAGGAGCGGACCAGGGCCTCGGGCTCGGGCAGCCGCAGCGGGCCGGTGCCGGTGAGCGGCACGGCGTGGCCCTCCGGGGGCAGGGCCGCGGCCACCGCGCGCAGATGGGCGATGTCGTCGGGCTCCAGCGGGCCGGCCCGCCAGGCGTCGTGGCCGCCGGCGGTCAGGCCCGGCAGCAGCCGGCCGCGGGCGACCAGCCGCAGCGCGTGCAGCGCGGCGGCGCCCCAGCAGGCCGTCGCCGGGTGGGCGGCCGGGTCCCGGCGGGCCCGCACCAGCAGCGGCAGGGCGTCGGCGAGCGGGAGGGTCAGCGCGGGGACCTGCCGGCGGCGCACACCGGCACCGTGCCGTCGTACGACGGTGAGCTCCTCGGGGTCGCCCGGGCCGGGCAGGGGGTCGCCGTCGGGGTCCCAGAAGGCGATGCGGCCCTGGCGCGGCAGGGGCGCGGGCAGATAGACCGACGCCAGGCGCACCGGGACCAGGTCCTCGGCCCGCCCGGAACCGTCCGTGCGTCCCGCCGCCACGGCCGTGCCCGTGCCCGTGCTCATATGTCCTGCCACCTCCCGCCCGCGTACCGGATCAGACGTCGTCGGACGCCATCGGACGCCGTCGGACGCCTTCGACTGTACGGGCGGGGTCTGACAACGGGCCCCGGACACCGGTCGGCACCGGCCGTGGCCCGGCGCTACGGCACCGTGCGCGAGACGACGTACACCACCGGGTTCTTCGGGTCGGACATGTTCACGACCACGTCCTGGGTGGGGGCCGGGTTCTTCTGCGCGTGGGTGAGGCCCCACCAGGCGACGGTGCCGGTGAAGCGCCAGCCGCTGACCTTCTGGTCGCGGGCGCCGATGGCGATGTCGCCCTTCCTCAGCTCGGCCCGGCGCGTGCCCATGGACTCCAGGAAGGCGTCGAGGCCGGCGTCGTTGGTGCGGAACTGCACGTAGAGGCGGCTGGTCTTCCAGTTGTTCGTCTCGTAGGAGGCGGGGGAGTCGGCCGGGTGCGGAGCCGTCACCTGGTAGAGGCGGCTCTGCACCCTCGACGGCAGGCCGGGGGTGAGGCCGGTCGCCGCGTACTTCGCCTCCTTGTCCTTGCCGCTGTTGCGGCTCTGGTTGGCGGAGATCACCAGATAGCCGGCCGGGATGCCGATCAGCAGGCCGATGATGAGCAGGGTGAGCGCGCGCCGTCTGGCCTTGTGCCCGGGGTTCTCGGCGGGGCGGCGCGGCTCGTCCGGCGGGGCCGCCTGGCGGGGCAGTGCCGCGGTCATGCGGTGTCCCGGTCGCGACGGGCCTGGGTATAGCGCTCGTACCGTTCGTAGCGCTCCACGCGGCGGCGCTTGGCGCGGCGGAACCGGCGGGCGACCAGCCGGGCGAGGTCGGCCGCTCCGACCATGCCGGCCTCGGGGCCGAGCTGGGCGCGGGTGATGCGGGCCTCGGGGCGGTAGCCGCGGCCGGTGAGGTGGCGCTTGAAGGCGTCCCGGGCCGGGCCGATGAGCAGGTCGTCGGCGGCCGAGACACCGCCGCCGATCACGAAGCAGGAGGGGTCGAGGGCGGCGGCGAGGTTGGCGATGCCGACGCCGAGCCACTGGCCGATGTCCTGGAGCAGCTCGATGCACATCGCGTCGCCCTCGCGGGCCAGCTCGGTGATCAGCGGGCCGGTGATGTCGCCGATGTTGCCCTTGACGCGCTCGATGATCCCGTACGCCACCGGGGAGTCGGCGGCGGCCAGCTCCCGGGCCTCGCGGACGAGGGCGTTGCCGGAGCTGTACTGCTCCCAGCAGCCACGGTTGCCGCAGGGGCAGCGGTGGCCGCCGGGCACGACCTGCATATGGCCGAACTCGCCCGCGACGCCGAACTTGCCGCGCTTGACCTGGCCGTCCTCCAGGATGGCGCCGCCGATGCCGGTGCCGAGCGTGATCATGACGAGGTGGTCCTCGCC
Source organism: Streptomyces sp. NPDC025793 (assembly GCF_055558375.1). Classification (NCBI taxonomy): domain Bacteria; kingdom Bacillati; phylum Actinomycetota; class Actinomycetes; order Kitasatosporales; family Streptomycetaceae; genus Streptomyces; species Streptomyces sp. NPDC025793. The sequence continues at coordinate 30,641 of NZ_JBVHMR010000005.1, forward strand.
GCGCCCGGCGCCGAAGCGCCACTCCGCCCAGGCGGCGGTGTTGGCGTCGTTGTCGACCAGGACCGGCACGGAGAGACGGCCGCTCAGGCGGTCGCGCAGGGGCTCGTTGCGCCAGGACAGGTGCGGGGCGAACAGGACGCGGTTGCGGTCGGCGTCGACCCAGCCGGCGGCGCCGATGCCGACCGCGTGCACGTCGTGCCGGTCGGACAGGTCCAGGACCAGTTCGACGATGGTGTCCTCGACGACCTTGGGGCTCTTGGACTTGTCCGGGGTCTCCGTGCGGAGCTTCTCCAGGATGTTGCCGTCGGCGTCCACGACGCCCGCCATGACCTTGGTGCCGCCGATGTCGATGCCGACCGTGGGCACCCGGGGTGCGGTCAGGTGGGAGCGGCGTTCCCTGGTGCCCACGGTGCGCAGGACGGGGGCTCGGCGGGAGCCGATGGGAGCGGTGAGGTCGCGATAGGTGCTCATCGTTCGTCGATTCTGCCTCACCGCAGGTATGGGTGCCGTACGGGGAAGGGGGCGCGGGTGCGTGGGCGCGGGTGCGTCGTGGCTCGGTGCGCCCGGCCGCGGAGCCGTACATCGATGTGGCCCCGCGCCCCCGGGCCTCTCAGGTTCGCCGCAGTTCGTGGACCAGGGCGTCCAGGTCGGAGCCTCCCGCCATCTGCTGGGTCAGCTCGTCCAGCGATATCCCGTCCCGTGTGTGATTGCCCACCATCGTGCCCCGGCGCAGCAGGACGAACCTGTCCCCCACCAGGTACGCGTGATGCGGGTTGTGGGTGATCAGGACGACGCCCAGGCCCTCGTCACGTGCCGCGGCCACATATTTCAGGACCACACCGGACTGCTTCACGCCCAGTGCCGCCGTCGGCTCGTCCAGGACCAGGACCTTCGCGCCGAAGTGGACCGCTCGGGCGATCGCCACGCACTGGCGTTCGCCGCCGGACAGGGTGCCGATGGGCTGGTCGACGTCGCGCAGGTCGATGCCCATGCGGAGCAGGGCCTCGCGGGTGGTGCGGCGCATGAGGGCGGTGTCCAGGCGCTTGAAGGGACCCGCGCCCCTGCGGGGCTCGGAGCCCAGGAAGAAGTTGCGCCAGACCGGCATCAGCGGGACGACGGCGAGGTCCTGGTAGACCGTGGCGATGCCCCGGTCCAGGGCGTCGCGCGGGGAGGTCAGGCGGGTCTCCTCGCCCTCGATGCGCAGGGTTCCGGCGTCGTGGCCGTGCAGGCCGGCGATCATCTTGATCAGGGTGGACTTGCCGGCGCCGTTGTCGCCGAGGACGCAGGTGATCTCGCCCGCGTGGACCTCCAGCGAGACGCCCTCCAGGGCGCGTACGTTGCCGTAGTGCTTGGCCACGTCGGTCAGCTCGACCAGCGCCGTGCGCCCGGTGGCCCCGGCCGCGGCGCCGCTCATGTCGTCCGTCACGTCGTCGGTCATGCCGTCGCCTCCGCGCGCCCTCGGACCCAGTGGTTGAGCAGGGTCGCGAGGAGCAGCATCGCTCCGAGGAAGAACTTGAACCAGTCCGGGTTCCACTCGGCGAAGACGATGCCCTTGCTGGTCATGCCGAAGAGGAGGGCGCCCACGGCGGAGCCGATCGCGCTGCCGTAGCCGCCGGTGATCAGGCAGCCGCCGATGACGGCCGCGATGATGTAGATCAGCTCGTTGCCGACGCCCTCGCCGGACTGGACGGCGTCGAAGGAGAAGAGCAGGTGCTGGCCGGAGATCCAGGCGCCGAACGCGACGCCCATGTAGAGGCCGATCTTGGTCGCCGTGACCGGGACGCCGACCGCGCGGGCCGCGTCCTGGTTGCCGCCGACGGCGAAGATCCAGTTGCCGGCGCGGGTGCGCAGCAGGATCCAGGAGGCCAGGGCCACCAGGGCGAGCCACCACAGGATGGTGACCTTGACGCCGACCCCGCCGATGGTGAACGTCGAGGCGAAGACGGCGTGGGCGGCGGGGAAGCCCTCCATGTCCCCGATGGTCTTGGTGGACACGGTGCCGTCGATCAGCTTGGTGAAGCCGAGGTTCAGGCCGGTCAGCATCAGGAAGGTGCCCAGCGTGACGATGAAGCTGGGCAGCTTGGTGCGGGTGAGCATGAAGCCGTTGAAGGCGCCGACGGCCAGCGTCACGAGGAGGGACACGCCGACGCCGACCCAGGTGTTGGCCGTCATCTGGTAGCTGACCATCGAGGAGATCAGCGCCGAGGACGTCACCAGGACACCGGCCGACAGGTCGAACTCGCCGCCGATCATCAGCAGCGCCACCGGTACGGCCATGATCCCGATGGTCGAGGAGGCGTACAGGACCGTGCTGAGGCTGCCGGCGTCGAGGAAGCCGTCGGCGGTGACGGCGAAGAAGACGAGGACGGCGAGCGCTCCGACGACCGAGCCCAGTTCCGGCCGGGCGAGGAGCTTCTTCAGCGGAGACGTCCGCAGAATCCTTTCATCGACGGAGGCGCTCATCGGGTGCCCCGCTCGGTGTAGGCGGCCAGCGCGGACGCCTGGTCCTTGGTGACGATCTGCGGGCCGGTCAGCACGGGCCTGCCGCCGCCGAGGACGTCGCCGTTGTACTTGTAGGCCCACAGCAGGTCGACCGCCTCGTAGCCCTGGAGGTACGGCTGCTGGTCCACGGCGAAGCCGAGGGTGCCGTTCTTCAGTTCGGCGGCGACCTGTGCGTTGAGGTCGAAGGTGTCGATCTCGGCCTTGCTGCCCGCGTCGCCCTTCGCCTTCACGGCGGTGTCGGCGTACGGCGCGCCGAGGGTGACGACCGAGTCGATGGACGTGTCGGCCTGGAGCTTGGCCTCGATCGCGGACTGCACGTCGGGCATGTTCGTGCCGTTGACGTAGAGCTTCTGGAGCGTGCCGTGGAAGGTCTTAGCCACGCCGTCGCAGCGCTGCTCGTGGCCGACGTTGCCCTGCTCGTGCAGCACGCACAGGGCCTTCTTCTTCCCGCGCGCGTTCAGCTCGTCGCCGACGGCCTCGCCCGCGACGGACTCGTCCTGGCCGATGTGCGTGAGGGCGCCGAAGGCCTTGGACTCCTCGGAGCCGGAGTTCACCGTGATCACCGGGATGCCGGCCTTCTCGGCGCGGGCCACGGCCGCCTTCATCGCGTCCGGCTTGGCGAGGGTGACGATGATCCCGTCGACCTTCTTGTCCACGGCCGCGTCCACCAGCTGCGCCTGCTGCTGGGCCTGGTCGTCGTGGGAGTACAGGAAGTTGATGTTGTCCTTGACGGCGGCCTGCCGGGCGCCGTTCTGCACGATGTCCCAGAAGGTGTCGCCGTCTCCGGAGTGGGTGATCATCGCGAAGGTCCAGCGCGGGGTGTTCACCGCCGCCCTGCCCTGGGCGGCCGCGGCCTTGCGGGCGTCCTCGGCCCGTTTGCCGCCGGTGCTGCTGCACGCCCCCAGGGACAGCGAAAGTGCCCCCGTCAGTGCGATGACTGCCCAGGTCCGAAACCGTGCCACGAGGCCGTGCCCTTCTTGCGTTCTTGCCGTGTTCGTACGTACGGAAGGGGCCGGTGATCAGTCTTCAGCGGCCCCAAATGCTCCAGTATCGAACACCATGAACACGCGTGACAGGGCAGGGGGTGGCGTAACCGTCCTCTTGTCCGGACATTGTGAGGAGGTCGGGGGCTCGGGTCACGGCCGTACGAGCAGCTGGAACTCGAAGGAGTAGCGGCTCGGGCGGTAGGTGTGGTCGCCGAACTCGACCGCCCGGCCGGTGTCGTCGAAGGTGGTGCGCTGCATGGTGAGCAGCGGTGCGCCCTCGGCCTCGGCGAGCCGCTCGGCCTCGGCGGCCGTGGCGCCGCGGGCCCCGATGGACTGGCGGGCGCTGTGCAGGGTGATCCCGGCGGCGCGCATCAGCCGGTACAGGCCGGTGGCCTCCAGCTGCCCGGTGTCCAGGTCGAGCAGGCCGGTCGGCAGGTGGTTGACCAGGTACGCCATCGGTTCGCCGTGCGCGAGCCGCAGCCGCTCGATGCGGTGCACGTCGTCGCCCTCGGCGACACCGAGCGCGGCGGCGACCGCGGCGGAGGCCGGTACGACGGTGTTGACCAGCACCTTGGTCGCGGGGCGCTGACCGGCCGCCTCCAGGTCGTCGTAGAGGCTGCTCAGCTCCAGCGGGCGCTTGACCTGGCTGTGCACGACCTGGGTGCCGACGCCTCTGCGGCGCACGAGCAGGCCCTTGTCGACCAGGGACTGGATCGCCTGCCGGACGGTCGGCCGGGACAGGCCGAGCCGTGCGGCCAGCTCGATCTCGTTGCCCAGCAGACTGCCCGGGGTGAGGCTGCCGTGCTCGATCGCGGCCTCCAGCTGCTGGGAGAGCTGGAAGTACAGGGGCACCGGCGAACTACGGTCCACACGGAGGTCGAGCGCGACGGTCGGGTCCACATCTGGTTTCGGCACGGGGCTGAGCGTAGCCGCGTGATGGGTTGACGGGAAGTTGTGTAGTCCGATTGTCCGGACATACGCATTGACAGCACGCGGGGTCCGCCCTCACTTTGTTTCCATGCGCATCGGGGTCATCGGTACGGGCCGCATCGGCACCCTTCACGCGAGAACGCTCAGCCGCCACCGCGAGGTCGGCTCGCTGATCCTGACGGACGCGGATCCCGCGCGGGCCCAGGAACTGGCGCACCGGCTGGGCGAGACGGCGGCCCCGGGGGTGGACGAGATCTACACCTGGGGCGTGGACGCGGTGGTGATCACCACGGCGACGGCGGCGCACGCCGCACTGATCGGCCGGGCGGCGCGCTCGGGCCTGCCGGTCTTCTGCGAGAAGCCGATCGCGCTCGACCTGCCCGGCACCCTGCACGCGCTCACCGAGGTGGAGAGCGCCGGAACGATCCTTCAGATGGGGTTCCAGCGGCGCTTCGACGCGGGGTACGCCGGTGCCCGGGAGGCGGTGCGCTCGGGACGGCTCGGGCGGCTGCACACCGTACGGGCGCTGACCTGCGACCCGGCCCCTCCCCCGGCCGACTGGCTGCGGCTGTCCGGCGGGCTGTTCCGGGACACGCTGATCCACGACGCCGACGTGCTGCGCTGGGTGAGCGGCCATGAGGTGGTGGACGTGTACGCCGCCGGGTCGGACGCCGGGCCCGTGATGTTCCGCGAGGCCGGTGACGTGGCCACCGGCGCGGCCCTGCTCACCCTGGACGACGGCACGCTGGCCACGGTGAGCGCGACCCGGCTGAACGGCGCCGGCTACGACGTGCGCATGGAGCTGGCCGGGGAGCGGGACACGGCCGTGGTGGGCCTGGACGACCGTACGCCGCTCGCCTCGACCGAGCCGACCGGGCCGCCGCCCGCGGACAAGCCGTGGACGGGCTTCCTGGAGCGGTTCGGGCCCGCCTACGAGGCCGAGCTGAACGCCTTCGTCGAGGTGGTGCGGGGCGAGCGGCCGAACCCCTGCGACGGCCGTGAGGCCCTCCAGGCGCTGCGGATCGCCGAGGCCTGCGAGATCTCCCGGCGCGAGCGGCGCCCGGTGGCCCTCGCGGAGGTCCCGGACCGGGCGCAGCCGTCGTACGGCTGACCGCGGATCGGCGCGGGGCCGGGGGCCTGTCGTGCGCCTCGCTCGACTCGCTCCCCCAGCCTTCGGCCGTCAGCGGCCGGTCACCAGCGCACCGGGAGGCTGCGCATCCCCCTCATCAGCAGGCCCGGCAGCCACTCGCCCGGGGTGCCGTCGAGCGCGAGGCCCGGGGCGCGCCGCAGGAGGGTGCCGATGGCGATGCGGCCCTCCAGGCGGGCCAGGGGCGCCCCGAGGCAGTAGTGGATGCCGTGGCCGAAGGCGAGGTGGCCCCGGGTGTCGCGGCGGATGTCGAAGCGGTCGGGGTCGTCGTAGCGGGCGTCGTCGCGCTGGGCGGCGGTGAGGCCGACCACCACGTGCTCGCCCCGCCCGATCGGTGTGCCGCCGATCTCCAGGGGCTCGGCGGCGAAGCGGTACGTGGCGCTGTGCACCGGGCCCTCGTAGCGCAGCATCTCCTCCACGGCGCCGTCCAGGAGGCCCATGTCGGCCCGCAGGGCGGCGAGTTGGCCGGGGTGGGTGAGGAGGGCGTGGACGCCGTTGCCGATGAGGTTGACGGTGGTCTCGTGGCCGGCGATCAGCAACAGGAAGGCCATGCCGCGCAGTTCCTGTGCGGAGAGCCGGTCGCCGTCCTCGGCGGTGGTGCGGATCAGGTCGCTCAGCAGGTCGTCGGTGGGGGCGGAGCCGCGCTTGTCCTCGATCAGCTCGGTGAGGTACTCGCCGAGGCGGACGACCGCGGCCTGCTCGGCCTCCCCGTCGGCCGGCGCGACCACCGCGGTGGACGTCTTGCGGAACTCCGCGCGGTCCATGTCCGGGACGCCGAGCAGTTCGCAGATGACCGTGATGGGCAGCGGGTAGGCGAGGGAACCGATGAGGTCGGCGCGGCCCGCCGGGAGCATCTCGTCCAGCAGCTCGTCGGTGATCTGCTGGATCCGCGGGCGCAGTTGCTCCACCCGGCGCATCGTGAACGCGCGCGTGACGAGAGCGCGCAGCCGGGTGTGCTGGGGCGGATCGGTGGCCAGCAGGTGATCGCCGACCATCTCCCGCTCCATGACGGTCACGCCGATCTTGCTGGTGTCCTTGGCCAGCCGGGGGTCGGCGAGAGCCGCCCGCGCCTCCTCGTACCCCACGACCAGCCAGGCGTCCTCGCCCCAGCCGGGCAGCCGGACGCGGTGCACGGGGCCCTGCCCGCGCAGCCGGGCGTACACCGGGTGCGGGTCCTCGTGCAGCGCCGGCTCGAACGCCCCCAGATCGACCACCTGTTGCCTGTCCACAGCTCCCCTTCCGGACTCCCCCGAGGCCCACCGGACGTCCGCCGGTACCGGGACAACGCACGGCACGCGGCGTAAGTGCCCGTCCCCGGCCCCGTCTTCAGTGCCCGTCCTCGTCGAGCAGTCCCGCGTCGTAGGCGAGCAGGGCGATCTGGACCCGGTTGTTGAGGCCGAGCTTGGCGAGGATGCGCGAGACATGGGTCTTGACGGTGGCCACGCTCATGAAGAGCTCGGCGGCGATCTGGGCGTTGGCCAGGCCGCGGCCGACGAAGACGGCGACCTCCCGCTCACGGTCGTTGAGTGCGGCGAGCCGCTCACGCGCGCGTGTCTGGCGGGAGTCGGCGGCGGTGCCCGCCGCGTGCCGCATCAGCTGGCGGGTGACGGCGGGCGACAGCACCGGTTCCCCGGCGGCGACCCGGCGCACGGCGTCGACGATCTCGGCGGGCGCGGTGTCCTTCAGGACGAACCCGGCGGCGCCCGCACGCAGGGCGTGCAGCACCTGGTCGTCCGCGTGGAAGGTGGTGAGCACCACGACCTGCGGGGCGTCCGCACGCGCGCGCAGCAGCCGGGTCGCGGCGAGCCCGTCCACCGACGGCATACGGATGTCCATCAGGACGACGTCGGGCCGGGTGCGCCCGACGAGTTCCTCGACCTCGGCGCCGTCGGCGGCCTCCCCGACGATCTCGATGTCCTCGGCCCCGCCCATCATCAGCGCGAGTCCGGCGCGCACCAAGGGGTCGTCGTCCACGAGGAGGAGTCTGATCGGCGTCATGGGCCCAACGTAATCACGGTTCGCGCGGCCCGTGGCCCCGTCCGTTCACCCCCAGGGCAGCCAGGCCCGGATCTCGAAGCCGCCGTCGGGTGTGGTGCCGTGCTGCAGGCGGCCGCCGGCCAGGGTCGCGCGTTCGGTGAGGCCGATCAGGCCCTGGCCGGAGCCGGGGACGGGCGGGGCCTCGGACTCGGGCGGCGGGTTGGTGACGGTGATCGCGAGGCCGTCGCCGTGGGTGCCGCTGAGGCGGAGGGTGACCTCGGCGCCGGGGGCGTGCTTGCGGGCGTTGGTCAGGGCCTCCTGCGCGACGCGGTACGCGGTGCGGCCGACGGAGGCGGGTACGGCGCCGGGGTCGGCGACGCGATGGTCGAGCGTGATCTTCATACCGGCCTCGCGGCACTCGGCGACGAGTGGTTCGAGCGCGGCGAGCGTGGGCTGCGGGCGGCCGCCCGCCGCGTCGTCCGAGCCGCCGGTGCGCAGCACCCCGATGATCTCCCGCAGGTCCTGGAGGGCTTCGTGGGAGCTCTCCCGGATGACACCGGCGGCCCGCGCGATCTCCTCCCGCGGCGCGTCCGGCCGGAACTCCAGGGCTCCGGCGTGCACGCTCAGCAGGGTCAGCCGGTGGGCGAGCACGTCGTGCATCTCGCGGGCGATGTCCTCGCGGGCGAGGCGCTGCGCCTGCTCGGCACGCAGCCGCGCCTCGGTCTCCGCCCGGTGCGCCCGGTCCCGGAGGCTCAGCATCAGCAGCCGCTTGGAGCGCACGAACATGCCCCAGCCGACGACACAGACGGTGAGCAGCAGCGCGAAGACCAGGGAGGCGAGGTACGGCAGCCCGCTCTCGGGGCGCAGCCAGTAGTAGAGGGGGGCGAGGGCGAGGGTGGCGCCGGCGGTCCAGGCGACGCACCGGAACGGCCGGTGCACGGCGACGGTGAACAGGGAGGCCAGTTCGGCCCAGCCCGCGGTCGAGGAGACGAAGCCGACGGCGATCATCACGACGGCGAGACCGACCGGCCAGCGGCGGCGCACCCAGACCGCGAGGCAGGCCAGGCCGCCCAGCACCGCGTCGGCGGCGACGAGTCCCCTGGGCACGTCGGGGTGCTGCACCAGGGACAGCGCGGTCACCAGGTACAGCAGGGTGACCATCAGGAAGCAGCAGGTGTCGACGGCCCAGTCCCGGGCCGTGCGCCGTGGCCGACGGCCCTCGGGGACCGCGTCCGGGTCCAGTTCCCGCACCACGGCCGACGGGAGCATCCAGCGGCGCAGCCCGTTCCCGGGGACGGGGGCCGGCTGGGGTCTGTCTTCAGTCACGGTCGACAAATCTACGCAGAGCGCGCCCCTGCCGGCCGCCCCGCGCGCGGGATCGGCTACCAAAGTCGCGGGATCGCCGACTTTCGTACGGCTCCGCGCCGCGGGCATCGGCCCGGACGCCGCTCGCCCCTCGGCCCGGAGTGGGGGGAGGGCCGCGGGGCGAGACGAACGGGTACGTGAGTACGGCGGACGCGATACGTCTACCGCGTCACCGTTGTCGCGCTGTTCTTCCGGATGTTCTTCCGGGTTCCGACGTCCGGCTCAGCAGCCGAAGTCGACCAGGTTGAACGTGGCGTAGTGGTCGGAGGTGTAGTAGTCCTCCTGGGACTGCTCGCCGGTGACGATGCGCCGGGCGCCGCGCGTGGGCGAACCGGGCGTGATCACGGTGTACTCGTGGTAGTACCCGGACGGCTGGCTGGGCAGGACGCCTTCGCGGTTGGAGAAGACGACGCCGTCCTGCGAGTACGGGTACGGGCCGCCCTGGGCGATCAGGTCCAGGGTGTCGTGGGCCTGCGACGGCAGGGCGCTGTAGCAGATGCTGCCGACCGAGTCGGCCGCGGCGTTCGCCGAGGTGGCGGAGACGGTGCCGCCGACGACGAGGGCGGACAGGAGCGCGGCGGCGGCGCCGATGCGAGTTGCACGTGGGGGGAATCTCATGCCCCCATGATGACGCGCGTAGACGTTGGCATGTCAACGACAAGGTTGAAGATTTTCCCTTCAAGTCCGCTGAGTTTTCAGAAAGTTAACCTGCCGCTCTGCGCCCCCACGCGGTCCCCGCGAGCACCAGCGCGCCCCCTGTCAGACCGAGCGCGCCGAGCCGTTCGCCGCCGAGGGCGATGCCGGTCGCAGCCGCCCACAGCGGTTCGGTGCCGAGCAGCAGCCCGACCCGCGAGGGGGACGTACGGCGCACCGCCCACATCTGCACGAAGAACGCGAACACCGTGCACAGCACGGCCAGGAACAGCAGCCCGGCCCAGTCCCGGGCGTCGAGGTCCGCCGCGACCGTCCAGGGCGCCGGGGTGCCGGAGAGGGCCGACAGCAGGGCGAAGACGGCCACGGACGCGCCGAGTTGGACCGTGGTGAGCGGCAGCGCGTCCGCTCCCTGTACGGCCCTGATGCGGGACATCGCGAGGACGTGCACGGTGCGGGCGAGCGCGGCGAGCAGCATCAGCAGGTCGCCGGACGAGGGCCGGGTGAAGCCGCCGCCCTGGGTGAGCAGGACGACACCGAGGACCGACAGCAGCGCCGCGCCGAGGAAGGCCGGGGTGGGCCGGGTGCGGGTGACGGCGGCCTCGGCGAGCGGGGTGAAGATCATGGTGAGGCTGATGATCAGGCCGGCGTTGGTCGCCGAGGTGTGGACGACGCCGTAGGTCTCCAGCAGGAAGATCCCGCTGAGGATCAGCCCGAGCAGGGCCGCGCCGCGCCACTGGGCGCCGGTGAGCGCGCGCAGCGCACGGCGGCCGGCGACGGCCAGGACGGGCACGGCGAGCGCGAAGCGCAGGACGAGGACGGCGAGCACCGTACGGGCGGTGACGATGTCCTTCGCGGCGAGATAGCTGGCGCCCCAGCAGACCGCGACGAGCAGGACGGGCAGGTCGGTGTGCCAGGCACGGCGGGGCGCGGCGGCGGCGCCCGGTACGGCGATCGAGGACATGCGGGCGGCTCTCCGGGTCTCCGGTGGGGGTGCGGAGACGTCTGCGGCTCGCACGGGGCGGGCTCACCGTACCGGCGGCGACGATCTTCGGCCACGGATTTGCCGGCCGGGGGTCGGGGCCGGCCTCAGGCGTCCTCGGGGAGGTCGTACGAGCCGTACTCCGGGTCGCCCGCCAGGTCGTACGTCTGGAGGGAGACGCCCGATCCGGTGACGCGGCCGCCGGTGTGCCGGAAGCGGGTGGGGGCCGTGCCGTCCGGGAACAGCCGGCGACCGGAGCCGAGGAGGACCGGGAAGGTCAGCAGGTGCAGGGTGTCGAGGAGGCGCAGGCCGATCAGGGAGCGGACCAGGGCGCCGCTGCCGTGCACCTGGAGTTCGCCGTCGGTGCGCTCCTTGAGGGCCTGGACCTCCTTGGCGAGGTCGCCGCCGAGCACCGTGGTGCCGGACCACTCGGGATCCTGGAGGGTGGCGGAGACGACGTACTTGGGCAGGGTGTTGAGGCGCGAGCCGAAGGGGTTGGCCGGGTCGGTCACCCGCGGCCAGTAGGCGGCGAAGATGTCGTACGTACGGCGGCCGAGCAGGAAGGCGCCGGCGCGCTCGAAGACCTCGGTGACGAAGCGGCCGGAGTCGTCGTCGGCGAGCGGGAAGCTCCAGCCGCCTTGTGTGAAGCCGTCCCGGGTGTCCTCGCGGGGGCCGCCCGGGCTCTGGTAGACGCCGTCGAGGGTGACGAAGAGGGTGGAGACGAGCTTGCCCATGGGAGGTGCCTTCTTCCGGGTGCGGGGTCTGCTGTCACCCCATCGGACCCCGCCGGCCCCCGGAACTCATCGGTTCAGCCCGCGTGCGTGGAGAACAGTCCGCCGGTCGGGCCCTGTTTGTCGCCGCCCTGGGCCTTCTTCAGGGCGTTGGCCAGGCTCTCGATGGTGAGGGACTGCAGGATCACCCGGCCGTTGCCCTCCAGGGTGGCCAGGGACAGGCCCTCGCCGCCGAAGACGGCGTTCATCAGTCCCTGGCGGTTGAGGCCGCCGATGCGCTGGACCCCGTACTGGATGCCCTCCTCGAAGGCGACCACGCAGCCGGTGTCGACCTCGATGCGGCCGCCGAAGTCGGCCGGGTTGAGGTCGATGAAGTTGCCCGCGCCGGCGATGATCACCGTGCCGTACCCGGTGAACTTCTCCAGGACGAAGCCCTCGCCGCCGCTCATGCCGGTGCGGCCGCCGGCGAAGGCGATGCCGAAGTCGACGGTGGACTCGGCGGCCACGAAGGCGTCCTTCTCGGCGAACCACGCGCGCGTGCCGTCGAGTTCCAGCGCGCGCATCTCTCCCGGGAGGACGCCCGCGAAGCCGACCGTGCCCTCGCCGCCCTGGGAGGTGAAGTACTGGAACGCCAGCGACTCGCCCGCGAGCACGCGCTGGCCCACCTGCATGGCGGTGCCCATGGCCTGGCGCAGCAGGCCGCCCATCCCGCCGCCCGCGCCGCCCTGCCCCTGCTGGCCGCCGCTGCCGTTTCCGGACGGGCCGGACAGCCGCGTCTCCATGGTCACGTTCGTCGTCTTGAAGAGGAACTTCCCGGCCTCGCAGTACACGGTCTGGCCGGGTTGCAGGTTGACGACCGCCATCTGCATGGCGTTGCCGACGATCTCTTGCTGAAGGGTCACGTGGGGAAGAACGCCGGACACGGGCCCGTAAGTTCCGGGCGGCCGCGATCGGGTCCGTACGGGTGACACGCGGGGCGCCCGGTGCTGTCCAGGCCGGGGCGCCCCACGCGCGCGGGGTGGGTCAGCCGCCCAGTTCCTGATGGCGGGCGGCGAGCCGGGCCGCGCCGTCCTCGGTCAGGGAGCCGAACAGCCGCAGGCGGGAGATGCCGCCGTCGGGGAAGATGTCCACGCGCGCGTGCGTGCCGACGGCCGGGGCGGGCAGCACGAAGCGGTGGTTGGTGTCGGGCTGGAGGCGGGTGCGGGGAACGATCTCCGTCCAGTCGCCGTCCTCGCCGTCCCGTACGGAGACCGACGCCCAGCCGGCGCTGTTGCCCTTCAGATAGGCGGTGTCGATCTCGATCGCGCGGATCCGGGACTGGGCGACCAGCTGGTAGCGGATCCAGTCGTTGCCCTGGTCACGGCGGCGGCGGGTCTCCCAGCCGTCGTCCATCTTGCGGGAGCGGCCCGGCTGGATGGTGTTGGTGGCCGGGGAGTAGAAGAGGTTGGAGGCGTCCTCGACCCGGCCGCCGTTCTCCAGCGCGACCACGTCGAAGGTGCCCAGCACCGACAGCCACGCGGGGTCGGGGACGACCTCGCCGTGCACGCGCAGCCGCGCGATGCCGCCGTCGGGGTGCTGGTTGACGCGCAGGTGCGTGAAGCGCTGTTCGACGGACACGGCGAAGCCGTTCGCCGCGTGGCCGCCGACCGCGGTGCGCGGGACGATCGTCGTCCACTTCACGTCGTCGCCGAGCAGTTCCCCGGGAGAGGGCGAGCCGGGGACGGACGCGGCCTCGACGGAGACGGCCTGCGGGTAGTTGCCGCGGAAGTGGGCGGTGTCGACGACGATGCCGCGGATCACGCCGGGCGCGCCGAGGCGGACCAGCGCCCAGTCGTGGTCCTCGGCGGTCGGCCACGGGTGCTCGGCGGAGACACCGCGTCGGCGGCGGGTCTCCCAGCCGTCCATGACCTTGCCCTTGTGGCCGAAGTGCTCGGGGTCGAACTCGGCCCGCTCGGGCACCAGCAGGTTCTCGCGCTGGGCGAAGAACTCGTCGTTGGCGGCGACCACGCCCGCGCCGAGCTGCCGGTCGGCGAGGTTGGCGTACTGGGTGAAGGGGAAGTCGGCGGTGCGGTAGTCCGCGTACGGGTCACCGCCCGCGTAGGGGTTCGCGTCGCCGGTGAAGCTGGAGGTCGCCGTCACGGTGATCAGGGGTTCCTTTCCGGGAGTGGGCGGGGGGCGGGGTGCATTACTGGGGGCGGGCGAGCAGCGTGCCCTTCGGTTCGGTGAACTCGCCCTCGTGGGCGATGCGTTCGCCGCGCAGCCAGGTGGACTTCACGACGCCGTACAGGGTCTTGCCGGCGTACGCGGTGACGCGGTTGCGGTGCTGGAGGGCGGCCGGGTCCACGGTGAAGGTCTCGTCCGGGGCGAGGACGGCGAAGTCGGCGTCGCGGCCCGCCTCGATGGCGCCCTTCTGGCCGAGGCCCGCCAGTGCGGCGGTCCGCGTGGACATCCAGCGCACGACGTCCTCCAGGCCGTGTCCACGCGCGCGTGCCGCCGTCCACACGGCGGACAGGCTGAGCTGGAGGCCGGAGATGCCGCCCCAGGCGGTGGCGAAGTCGGCGGTCTTCAGGTCGGCGGTGGAGGGCGAGTGGTCGGTGACGACGCAGTCGATGGTACCGTCGGCCAGCGCCTCCCACAGCAGGTCCTGGTTGGCGGCCTCGCGGATGGGCGGGCAGCACTTGAACTCGCTGGCGCCGTCCGGGACTTCCTCGGCCGTGAGGGTGAGGTAGTGCGGACAGGTCTCCACGGTGATGCGGACGCCCTCGGCGCGGGCGGCGCGGATCAGCGGCAGCGCGTCGCTGGAGGACAGGTGCAGGACGTGCACGCGCGCGTGGAGCCGTTTCGCCTGCGCGACAAGGGTCGCGATGGCGGTGTCCTCGGCGTCGCGCGGGCGGGAGGCGAGGAAGTCGGTGTACTTCGGGCCGCCGTGCTGCGGGGCGGCGGCGAGGTGGTGGGGGTCCTCGGCGTGCACGATCAGCAGCCCGTCGAAGCCGGCGATCTCCGCCAGGGACCGGGCCAGCCGGTCCTGGTCGAGGTGCGGGAACTCGTCCACGCCGGACGGGGACAGGAACGCCTTGAAGCCGAAGACGCCGGCGTCGTGCAGCGGGCGCAGGTCCTTGACGTTGTCGGGCAGGGCGCCGCCCCAGAAGCCGACGTCGATGTGGGCCTTGTCGCGGGCCACGTCCTGCTTCACCCGCAGGTGGTCCACGGTCGTGGTGGGCGGGAGGGAGTTGAGCGGCATGTCGATCAGCGTGGTGATGCCGCCGGCCGCCGCCGCGCGCGTGGCGGTCCAGAAGCCCTCCCACTCGGTGCGGCCCGGGTCGTTGACGTGTACGTGGGTGTCGACCAGGCCGGGCAGCAGGACATGGTCGCCGACGTCCTCCAGCCGGGCGCCGGCCGGAACCTCGGCGTCGTACGGCAGGACGGCCGTGATCCTCCCGGCGGACACGGTGACCGTGGCGGCCCGCGTCCCCTCCGGAGTGATGACGCGCGTCGAGCGCAGGACCAGTTCAGCGTCGGACACCCGAACCCCTCTCTGTACCGCCGTTTTACGCCCAGGAAACGGGATGTACACCCACGTAACGGATTTCAACGTTCTGTTGAAGGAGTCTTCACTCCCGCTTCCGCGCCGTCAAGGGGCACACTTCTGGGCAGCACGCCACTCGCACCCACTCTGGACGTTTCCACAAAGCGGAATTAGAATTCCAACAAGCAGAACGTAGCTACGTACAAGCGGGGAGTCAACCGACTGCCGGGTAGGCTTCTTCCCTCCCGCCAGTCCCGAAAGGAACGCGCCGTGCCGACGTCCAGCGCCAGCACCACCGACTCCGCCAAGTCCTCCGCCGGCGGCGGTGTCCAGTCCCTCGAGCGCGCCTTCGACCTGCTGGAGCGGATGGCGGACGCGGGCGGCGAGGTGGGCCTCAGCGAGCTGTCAGCGACCAGCGGGCTGCCGCTGCCGACCATCCACCGGCTGATGCGCACCCTGGTCGCCTGCGGCTACGTCCGCCAGCAGCCGAACCGGCGCTACGCCCTCGGCCCCCGCCTGATCCGGCTCGGCGAGTCGGCGTCCCGGCTGCTCGGCACCTGGGCGCGGCCGTACCTGGCGCGGCTGGTCGAGGAGACCGGCGAGACGGCGAACATGGCGCTGCTGGACGGCGACGAGATCGTGTACGTGGCGCAGGTGCCGTCGAAGCACTCGATGCGGATGTTCACCGAGGTGGGCCGGCGGGTGCTCCCCCACTCCACCGGCGTCGGCAAGGCGCTGCTCGCAGGGGTGCCGGACGACGAGGTGCGGGCGCTGCTCGCCCGGACCGGGATGCCGGCCGCGACCGAGAAGACGATCACCACGCCCGACGGGTTCCTGGCGGCGCTGGACGAGGTACGGCAGCTGGGGTACGCGGTCGACGACAACGAGCAGGAGATCGGCGTGCGCTGCCTCGCGGTGTCCGTGCCGGAGTCCCCGACGGCCGCGGCGATCTCCATCTCGGGGCCGGCCGGCCGGGTGACCGAGGCCGCGACCGAGAAGATCGTGCCGGTGCTGCAGGGAATCGCGCTGGAGCTGTCCCAGGCGCTGGCGAGTTCGGGCGCGTAGCGGATACGGCCCCTCCCCCGGGTGAACCGCGACCAGGGGGTGTCCTTTGGATCAGGCCGGCCGTGAGGGACAGTGCGGTCCGGCCGACCCGAGCGGGGTCGTGGGGGCCCCTCCCGCGCGAGCGAAGCCGAGCGTGGGGGAGTCGGCGAGTGACGACAACGCCGCTGGGGGTGCCCCCTCCGGGGGAGCGCGTGCCGGGCGCCGCACGGCAGGCGGGGATGTGACGACAGGCCCTAGCCCCGCTGCGTCGGCTCCCCGAAGAGATCGACCGCCTCCCGTACGCCCCTGAGGCCCCTCGCCAGGGCGCTCACCGAGCCGATCGCGCCCGCGATCAGTAACAGGGAACTGCGCAGGCGCGGGATCTCCGGTGCGCCGCCGGAGGCCATCGCCGCGAGGGCCGCCAGTTCGTCCTCCGCTATGCCCCGGTCGGGGAACTCGGAGGGCAGTATGGCGAGTTCGCGCCGCAACCGGGACACCGCGGTCCGCAGTTCCGTCACTCTCGGGTCCTCGTCACTGCCGATCACTGGCCTCTGCCCCAAGCTCCGCAACACAGCCCTCCCCCTCGCACGCCGTCGTGCGCGGGTCAGTAAACGCCACCCCGTCCGGGAGCGCCACCGCGCCGACCGAAATTCAGCCCAAGGAAACGCGCCGTCGCCGCCCGCGTCAGGTATGCAGGACACATGACGGACACGCATCACGAGGAGCACGCGGAGGTCGCCGGGCTGGTGCTCGCCGCAGGCGGCGGGCGACGGCTCGGCGGGCGGCCGAAGGCGCTGCTGGAGCACCGGGGGCGGCCGCTGGTCGAACACGCGGTGGGGGTGCTGCGCGCCGCCGGATGCCGTCGGATCCACGTGGTCCTGGGCGCCCGGGCCGACGAGGTCCGGGCGCGGGCCGAGCTGAGCGGCTGCGTCCTCGTGGACAACCCCGGCTGGGCCGAGGGCATGGGCTCCTCGCTGCGGGCCGGGCTGGACTCGCTCGCCGGCACGGGGGCGCGCGCGGCCCTGGTGAGCCTCGTCGACCAGCCGGGCATCGGGGTGGCCGCGGCGGCCCGGGTGCTCGACGCCCACCAGGACGAGAAATCGCTGGTCTCGGCCGCCTACGCGGGGGTGCGCGGGCATCCCGTGCTGTTCGGGTCGGCCCACTGGGCGGGCATCGCGCGGACCGCCACCGGCGACCGCGGGGCCCGCGCCTATCTGAAGGGACACGAGAGCGAGCTCCGGCTGGTGGAGTGCGCGGACGTGGCCGAGCCGTACGACATCGACACCGAGGCCGACCTGCGCCACCTTGAGTGAGCACGGTGGCACCGAGCGCCACCTTTCCTCGACCCGGAGAATCTCGACGTCAACAAACCATTGAAGTTCCACGATGAGGAAACTAGTATCCACTGCTCAGAAGCGCCTGACCGCACAGCGGGCGCTGTTCGCCCTATTCGTGCCACTAGGCACCCGGTGCCACCGCTGAAGGAAGTGACAGCTCATGTCCGCACCAGCGCCGTCCCCGCTGGCCATCGTCGACGCCGAGCCCCTGCCCCGGCAGGAAGAGGTCCTCACGGACGCGGCGCTCGCCTTCGTGGCGGAGCTGCACCGGCGGTTCACCCCGCGCCGTGACGAACTCCTCGCCCGCCGGGCCGAGCGCCGCGCCGAGATCGCCCGCACCTGCACGCTCGACTTCCTCCCGGAGACGGCCGCGATCCGCGCGGACGACTCCTGGAGGGTCGCCCCGGCCCCGGCCGCGCTGAACGACCGGCGCGTCGAGATCACCGGCCCGACCGACCGCAAAATGACCATCAACGCCCTCAACTCGGGCGCACGGGTCTGGCTCGCCGACTTCGAGGACGCCTCCGCGCCCACCTGGGAGAACGTCGTCCTCGGTCAGCTCAACCTGGCCGACGCCTACACGCGGAACATCGACTTCACCGACCCGGCGTCGGGCAAGTCGTACGCGCTGCGCCCGGCCGAGGAGCTGGCGACCGTCGTCATGCGTCCGCGCGGCTGGCACCTGAACGAGCGTCATCTGACCGACGCCGACGGCACGCCGGTCCCGGGCGCCCTCGTCGACTTCGGCCTGTACTTCTTCCACAACGCCCAGCGCCTGCTGGACCTCGGCAAGGGCCCGTACTTCTACCTGCCGAAGACCGAGTCGCACCTGGAGGCCCGCCTCTGGAACGACGTCTTCGTCTTCGCCCAGGACCACGTCGGCATCCCGCAGGGCACCGTCCGCGCGACCGTCCTGATCGAGACCATCACGGCCGCGTACGAGATGGAGGAGATCCTCTACGAACTGCGCGACCACGCCTCGGGGCTGAACGCCGGCCGCTGGGACTACCTGTTCTCCATCGTCAAGAACTTCCGTGACGGCGGCGCGAAGTTCGTCCTGCCGGACCGCAACGCCGTGACGATGACGGCCCCGTTCATGCGGGCGTACACCGAACTCCTGGTGCGCACCTGCCACAAGCGCGGCGCGCACGCGATCGGCGGCATGGCCGCGTTCATCCCGTCCCGGCGCGACGCCGAGGTCAACAAGGTGGCCTTCGAGAAGGTCCGCGCCGACAAGGACCGCGAGGCGAACGACGGTTTCGACGGTTCCTGGGTCGCCCACCCCGACCTCGTGCCGATCGCCATGGAGTCCTTCGACAAGGTGCTCGGTGACAGGCCGAACCAGAAGGACCGGCTGCGCGAGGACGTCCACGTCGAGGCGGCCGACCTGATCGCGATCGACTCGCTGGACGCGAAGCCGACGTACGCCGGTCTGGTCAACGCCGTCCAGGTGGGCATCCGTTACATCGAGGCCTGGCTGCGCGGCCTCGGCGCGGTCGCCATCTTCAACCTGATGGAGGACGCGGCCACCGCCGAGATCTCCCGCTCGCAGATCTGGCAGTGGATCAACGCGGGCGTCGAGTTCGAGAACGGCGACACGGCCACGCCGGAGCTGGCCCGCAAGGTCGCCGCCGAGGAACTGTCCGCCATCCGCCAGGAGATCGGCGAGGAGGCCTTCGCCGCCGGGCACTGGCAGGAGGCCCACGACCTGCTGCTGAAGGTCTCCCTGGACGAGGACTACGCCGACTTCCTCACCCTGCCGGCGTACGAGCAGCTGCGCGGCTGAGCATCGCGGACGGCCGAGCGGTCCCGGGAGCCTTCCCGGGACCGCTCGCGCGTGTTCACCCCAGGTGGACCGACCAGTCCTGTGCCGCGGCCGGCTTGCCGTGCAGGTCGGGGACCTGCTTGAGCCAGGCCGGACGGCCCGCCTGGCTCTTCGCCGCGCGCAGCGCCTCCTCGGCGGCGAGCTGCTCGCGGCTCGGGAAGTCGGTGGGCAGCCACGTGCCCGACAGCCGCACCCGGGCCAGGAGGTGGTCGACGTAGGCGGCGCGGACGTCGTCGGGGGTCGCGAAGCCCGCGTCCTCGGCCAGCCAGGCGTCCGGGACCTCGGCCACGATGCCGCGCAGCAGTTCCCGGGTAACCCTGGGGGCCAGTTCGGCGTCGGCGGCGCGGACGTCGGGACCGTAGTGGCCGAGCGCGTGATGGCGGAAGTCGTACGTCCTGCCCGGGTCCGTGGTGTCCCAGCGGTGGTGGAAGACGAGGGCGGCGCCGTGGTCGATGAGCCACAGGTGCGGCGCCGCAGTGCCGCGCGTGGGCCAGACCATCAGGTTGGAGCTGTGCACCGTACGGTCCACGTTGACCGTGAGCGCGTCCAGCCAGACGATCCGGCCCGCCTCCAGCGGGTCCACCGGGAAGGCCTGCGCGATCTCGGGGGTGAAGTCGACGGCGCCCGGCAGATGGTCCATGCCGAGGTTCACCCCCGCGCTCGCGCCGTGCAGCTCCCGGACCTCCTGGTGGGGCTCGTCCGCGGCGATCGCCGGATCGAAGTGGACGAGCACCAGCTCCGGGAAGCGCAGGCCCAGCGCGCGGGCGAGTTCACCGACGATCACCTCGGCGACCAGCGCCTTGTGCCCCTGCGCGGAGCCGGTGAACTTGACGACGTACGTGCCGAGGTCGTCGGCCTCGACGACGGCGGGCACGGAGCCGCCGGACCGGAGGGGGGTCACGTATCGAACAGCAGTCACGTCGCGCAGCACACCGCCCAGCGTAAGCGCTCCGCCGCTGCGGCCTTCGGGCGTACGCGGCCGGGGGGGACGGCGCGGTCAGTAATGGCTGTTCATCGCGGCGCGCACCTCGGCGAGCGTGGCGTCGGCCACCGCGCGGGCGCGTTCGTTGCCCTCGCGCAGTGTCCGCCGCAGGAAGGCGCGGTCCTGCGCGTACTCGCTGCGGCGGGCCCGGATCGGTGCCAGGTACTCGTTGACCGCCTCGGTCACGGTCCTCTTCAGCGCGGCGGCCCCCGCCGCGCCGACCTCCTCGGCCACCTCCTCGGGCGTCCGGTGCCGGCACAGGGCCGCCAGCAGCAGCAGGGAGGACACCTCGGGGCGGTTCACCGGGTCGTAGGCGATGTGCCGCTCGGAGTCCGTCCTCGCCCCCTTGAGCAGGCGCGCGGTCTCGTCGGCGCCGGCTGCCAGCGTGATGGCGTTACGGCGGCTCTTGCTCATCTTGCTGCCGTCGGTGCCGAGCAGCAGCGGGGCGCCGGAGAGCAGGGCGTCGGGCTGCGGGAAGACCGGAGTGCCGTTGCCGTAGCGGTCGTTGAAGCGGCGGGCGATGGTGCGGGTGACCTCCAGGTGCGGGAGCTGGTCCTGGCCGACCGGCACCAGGTTGCCCTTGCAGAAGAGGATGTCGGCGGCCTGGTGGACGGGGTAGGTGAACATCAGGCCGCTGACGGCGGACTGGCGCGAGTGGGCGATCTCGTCCTTGACCGTGGGGTTGCGGTTCAGCTCGGCGACGGACACGAGGCTGAGGAAGGGCAGCATCAGCTGGTTGAGGGCGGGGATCGCGCTGTGCGTGAAGATCGTGCTGCGCTGCGGGTCCACGCCGATGGCGAGGTAGTCCAGGACGAGGTCCTCGACGTGCTCGGTCAGGCTGTCGGCGACGTCGCGGTCGGTCAGGACCTGGTAGTCCGCGATGATCACGTACGTCTCCACGCCGAGGTCCTGGAGGCGGACACGGTTGTGCAGCGTGCCGAAGTAGTGCCCCAGGTGCAGCCGGCCGGTGGGGCGGTCGCCGGTCAGCATGCGGAACCGCCCTGGGTCTTCGGCGATCAGTCTCTCCAGCTCGGCGCTGCGGGCCTGCGCGGCGGACATGCCGAGGGAGTCGGCGGGGGCTACGGCGGTCTGGGGCGTGGCGTTCACAGCGTCTCCTGGGGGTCGGGGGCCCCGTCGAAAGGAAACCGGCCCGGGTCCAGGGGACAGGAAAAAGGGCCGTTCTTCCGAACGGCCCGGTCATGCGTACGAGGTGGCCGCTCCTACGAGGAGCGCCACCAGCTCAGGCATGACGACAGATGCATGCGCACAGCATAGCCCTCCCGTGCCGGGATCAGCGGGCCAGCGGGTTCGGCAGGGGACGGTAGCGGGCGTCTGCGCCGTCGGCGCCGGTCCAGCGCAGCAGCAGGTTGGTCTTGCCGGGCAGGGTGGGCGAGGCGAGCAGGGCGGGGATCTCCGGCAGGCCGTGCCGGGCGAGCTCGCGGCGGACGGCGGGCCAGGGATCGAGGCCCCGGTGGTGCTCGGCGAGGGCCGCGGCGATCTCGGTGAGGTGGTTCACGACCAGGCAGTACACGAGCCGTTCCCAGCCCGCGGCCCGGGTCACGTCGGGCAGCAGCTTGACGCCCTCGGCGTCCCGGAACAGCGCGGCCACGGGGAGCCCGGCCGCGTCCACGGCGACGAGGGTGTTCTGGAGGTGGGCCTCGACGACGACGCCGTGCGCGCCGAAGGCGGTGAGGACGGGCGGCACGACCTGGCGCAGATACGCCTCCCACCAGGCGGCCGGGTCGGCCGCGGCGGCCAGCGGACTGCCGTCGAAGCCCTCCGCGAGCCCGGCCGCGAGCAGCGGGGTGGCCCCGGGCGGAAGGTGGCCGCGCGGCCCGTCGCGGACGAGGACCGCCAGTTCCTCGAAGGCGAAGGCGGCGGTGCGGTAGCCGCGGTCGCTCAGCCAGGCCGCGGGCCGGCCCACGGCCGTGAACGCGCGCCGGGCGGCCGTGTCCGTGCGGCACGTCCTGCGCAGGTCGTGGCGCCACAGCCGGCGGATGTCGTTGGTGATGCGGACGTCCAGGGAGAACTTCAGGAACAGATCGCGGCGGGGCTCGTAGAGCGTGCGGACCGCCGCCGTCGGCCAGGCGTCGAAGGCGGTGGTGCCGAGCCGGAGCAGGCGGCCGTCGGCGAAGGCCGGGGCGAGGTCGCGGGCGACGAGGTCGAGCTGCCAGGGGTGGGCGGGCAGCAGCCGGTAGCCGGGCGGGGCGGCGGCGAGGGCGTCCAGGGCGCGGGTGTCGCCCTCCTCGGCCACCTGGTCCTCGCGGACGCCGAGCAGCACCAGCGGGAAGCGGGCGTGCGCCTCGGGGGCGTACGGCAGCCAGGACGCGACCGGGCCGCCGCCGCGCGCCTTGGGGGCCGGGTGGTAGGGGTGGCCGGTGATCAGGGACTGCTCGGAGCGCAGATAGGGGTCGGCGGGCGGGGTCGCGAGGGCGCGGGCGGCGAGGATCGCGGCGACCGCGTCCCGGCTGTCGACCATCTCGGCGGGCAGGTCACCGCCGGTCAGCCCGGTGTGCCGGCGCAGCTCCTCGGCGACCAGCTTGACCAGCTCGGTGTGCCCGACGGGACGCCAGGCGCCGTCGGTCCGCACCTCGGGCCCGGCGGGGCGCCGCCCGGCGCGCACGCGCAACAGCCGGCCGCTCGGCAGCCGGTACACCCGCCGCGCACCGGGATCCGGGGGCGGGAGCGGCTCGGCGACCTCGCGCAGCAGGCAGTTGAGCAGGGGCGCGGCCGCGTACGCGTCGGCGAGGGGGCCGACGGCACCGGAGGGGGGTGTGAGGTCCACGCGATCCATTCGTTCCATGTCCGAGGGGGCGGTCGATTCCCGGTCCGGGGGGCCGGAAGGCCGGGGCCGGACTCCGCGACCGTCCGTCCATTGTCCGGCGGGCGGCGGGACCGGTACGCCATGTCCCTCCGGTCGTCCCGCACAATCGTGCCCCGAGCCCGAGCCCGCGACGCGCGTCCCGCGTTCCCGCCTCCCCGAGGAGCCGACCGTGCACCGAACCCCCGCCGCCGAGGCCGAGATCGCCGAGGAGCTGGCCGCCGTGCGGCCCGCCCTGCTGCCCCGGTACCGGGCGGAACTGCCGGGTGCCCGCGCCGCCGTGCTGACCCGGCTGTGGCGGGCGCTGGTCCATGAGCCGCTGCCGTGGATCACGGGCCGGACGCGCGGGGCGCACAGCCTGGCCCTGCGGCTCGCCGACGGCCGGACGCTGCATGGGCCGCACGCGGATCCGTACGCCACGAGCGCCTACGTCGGCGAGGTCCGCCTCGGCCGGGACCGGCACGTCGCTCCGGCGGGCCTGATGACCGCGCTCGGGGTGCCGCACGCCGACGCCTTCGCGGCCGAACTGGCGCACAGCACCGCCTCGTTGGCGCTGTCCCGGGCCGACGCGGATCACCCGAAGGAGTGGCCGGAACACGACTGGGAGTGGGAGCAGCGGGTGACCGACGGGCATCCGTACCACCCCAACTGCCGTTCCAGGCCGGGGTTCTCGGTCGCGGAGCAGCTGGCGTACGGACCGGAGCACCGTCCGGTGGTGGAGCTGGGCACGGTGGCGGTGCCGGCGGACGCGTGCGAGCAGAGCGGCGCGTGGCCGCAGGAGCTCCGGGAGGGCGAGCGGCTGCTGCTGCCCGTACACCCGTGGCAGTCGGAGCACGTCCTCGGCCGTGCGCACGCGCCCTGGCGGCAGGCCCGTCCCCTGCTCTCCCTGCGCACCCTCGCCCTGCCCGGCGGCGGCCCGCACGTGAAGACCGCGCTCAGCGCGCGGCTCACCTCCTCGGTGCGGGACATCTCCGCGTACTCGGTCCGCTCCGCCGCGCCGCTGGGCGACCTCGCCGACCAGCTGACGCAGCACACCGGGGGCCTGCTGCACATCACCCGCACGCTGGGCGCGGTCACGGCCGGCTCCCCCGACCTCGCGGCACTGCTGCGGGAGTCGCCCGAGGCGTACGCGGGCCCCGGTGAGCGGGTCGTCCCGGTGGCCGCCCTGCCCGCGACCGGACTGCCGGACTCCCCCGGCTGGCTGGCCGCGTTCGCCCGCCTGGCGCTCACGGTGGGCCTGCGCGTGCTCGGCCTCGGGGTGGCCCTGGAGGCGCACGGCCAGAACCTGCTGGTGGTCCTCGGGCCCGACGCCACCCCCCGGCGGCTGGTCTACCGCGACCTGGCCGACATCCGGATCAGCCCCGCCCGTCTCACCGCCCACGGCCTCACCCCGCCCCCGCTCACCGGACGCCTCGTCACGGACGACGAAACCGCCCTGCGCCGCAAGCTGTTCGGCTCCCTGGTGGCGGGCGCGCTGGCCGCCACGGCGGGCTCGGCCGCGCCTCTGGCGGCGGCCCTGACCGCCGCGCTGCCCGCCCTCCCCGCCGGTTGCGACCTGTCCGCGCTGCGCGAAGGCCCCCTGCCCGCCAAGGCGTTGACGCTGATGCGGCTGTCCCCGCGGACCCCGGGCGACCAGTGGACGGCGCTGCCCAACCCGCTCGTTTTGGAGCCCGGCACGTCCGCTCCATAGGATCCTGCGATGATCAGAAGACAACGGCTGGCGGCGGGAGTCTGTGCTCTCCTCGCCGCCCTGGCGGCCGGGATCGCGTTTCCCGGCGGGGCTGTCGCCGACGGGACACAGGCGAGTGCGCCGAAGGTCGAACTCGTGCTGGACGTCAGCGGTTCGATGCGGACGCGGGACATCGACGGCGGCTCCCGGATGGCCGCCGCCAAGCAGGCGTTCGACGAGGTGCTGGACGCGACCCCGCAGGAGGTCCAGCTCGGCATCCGCACCCTGGGCGCCAACTACCGCGGCAACGACCGCCAGGAGGGGTGCAAGGACACCGCGCAGCTCTACCCGGTCGGGACGCTGAACCGGACCGACGCGAAGACCGCGGTGGCCACGCTCCAGCCGACCGGCTGGACGCCGATCGGGCCCGCGCTGCTGAAGGCGGCGGACGACCTGAACGGCGGCAGCGGAACGCGCCGCATCGTCCTGATCACCGACGGCGAGGACACCTGCCAGCCGCTCGACCCGTGCGAGGTGGCCCGCGAGATAGCGGCCAAGGGCGTCGGCATGACCATCGACACCCTCGGCCTGGTGCCGGACGCCAAGACCCGCGACCAGCTCAGCTGCATCGCGGACGCGACCGGCGGCACCTACACCGACGTACGGCACAAGGAGGAACTGAGCAGCCGGGTCGGGCAGTTGGTGCACCGGGCGGCCGATCCGGTGGTGACGCCGGTGGCCACCGAAGGCGCCGCACAGTGCACGGACGCGCCGCAGCTGAAGTCCGGGCTGTACACGGATCGCGCCGCGTTCGGGCAGCAGCGCTGGTACAAGGTCTCCGTCGAGCCCGGCCGGGAGCTGCGCGCCTCGGTCAGCGTGGCCGACGACCGCGCCGTGAACCCCGGTTACGGGGTGCTGCTGCGGGCGGTGACGCAGAGCGGCCGGGAGATCGTGCGCGGCGAGGCCGCAGGGACCGGCCGTACGGACGCCGTCTCCACCGGGCTGCGCTATCCGAGGCCGGCGAGCGACGACGACAACGCGCCCGCGGAGACCGTGTGTCTCCAGGTCAGCCACTCCTTCTCGGCCGCCGCGGGCGTCAAGACGACGCCCGGTCTGCCGCTGGAGCTGACCGTCGACGTCGTGGACGGGCCGTCCGGCCATCACGACGTGGCCTCCTTCGGCCTCGGGCGCGGCTGGTGGCTGCTCGGCACGCTCGTGGTGATCGGCTTCGTGGCCGGTCTGCTGTGGGGCTGGCTGTCGCGCTGGCGGGTCGCGGTCTGGAGGACGAACTGATGCGTGCCACACGTGTGTTGAGCGCCGCGCTGCTGGCGCTGGGGCTGGCCGCCGGACCGGCCGCCGCCGACTCCTCGCCGAGTCCCGCAGGGAGTGCGTCGTCCGACGGCTCGGCCCCCACGCAGGCGGGCACCTCGTTCCGTACGGCGACGGAGATGAAGCAGGGCCGGCCGGCCACCGCGTCCGGTTCGACCGGTGACTACCTGTACTGGTCGTTCCCGGCGGACGTCGGCCAGCGGCCCACCGTGAAGGCGACCGTGAAGCTGCCGCAGACGCACGGCGCGCAGACCTGGCAGCTCGACGTGTACGACGGGCTGCGGCGCCGGCAGGCGTGCCAGTACGGCGCCGACCCCCGCACCGTCGCGCAGGACGCCTCCCAGGCCGAACTGGCCTGCGTGCTGCGCACGGTGCGCGGCTGGGCCGAGCCGTCGGCGGGCGACCCGCTGCCGGGCACGTACTACGTCCGGCTGACCGTGGTGGACCTGGGCGCCTCCGACCTCGGCCAGCCGGTGAGCGCCGAGGTGCGCGTCGACTCCAAGGACATCGGCGGCGCCGGGGCCGTGGACGGCTCGCTGGGCAAGCCGCTGGTGCCGGGGATCGCCGTCACGTCCGGGGAGAAGACGGCCGGTGCGAAGACCGCGGTGCTCTCCAGCTTCGGGAGGAACGACGGCTGGTCCTCCGGCTGGTGGTCCGACCGCTGGGTGTGGACCGGGATCGGGGCCGTGCTCGCGGCTCTGGCCGGCATCGGCGGCTACGCCCTGACCCGGGGTTCGGGCCGGCCCTCCCGGGTGCCGCCGGGCGTCTGAGCCGTATCGTCCGAATCCTCCTGGGAGGCCTGCCGGACCGGCAGGCCTCCCCCGCGTCTCACCCCTCCCCCGCGTCTCACCCCTCCCGCAGCGCCTTCGCGAGCGTGCCCTCGCCGGTCACCGTCACCCGCCCCGCCCGCACCGCGTCCGGCAGGGTCGACTCCCCGCGCGCCACGGCCTCGCAGGTCGCCGCGTCCATCACCAGGCGCGCGTCCGCCCCGGCGGGGGCGGGACCGTCGCCGTACACCGGCCCCTCCTGCGCACCCACCCGCAGATGGAACTCGCCCTCCTCCAGGCCGACTTCGACGATCCCCTCGCCGGTGCTCCCCTCCCGGAGGGCTCGCAGCAGCGGCAGGGCGAACCAGTGCGCGCGCACCGCGTCCGTCGGGCGCCGCTCCCCCAGCTCGGCCGCGCCCCAGGTACTCAGCGCCTGGAGCACCGGCAGCAACTCCCGCCCCCGCATGGTGAGTTCGTAGACCGAGGCCGCGCCGGGCGGGGGCAGCCGGCGGCGGGTGGCGAGGCCGCCCTGCTCCATGTCCTTCAGCCGGGAGGCGAGGACGTCCGTGCTCACGCCGGGCAGGTCCGCGTGCAGGTCCGTGTAGCGGCGGGGGCCGGCCAGCAGCTCCCGGACGATCAGCAGGGTCCAGCGGTCGCCGACGAGGTCGAGCGCACGGGCTGCGGAACAGTACTGGTCGTAGCTTCGGCGAGGTGACATGCGACGCAGTCTAGACAAGACGTTGGACTTTCCAAGCTCCTACTTGGTAAAACCAAGCATCACGAGTTTCCGGAGGGGCGCATGGAGTTCCGGCAGTCGAACAAGCTCAGCGAGGTCTGTTACGAGATCCGCGGCCCGGTGATCGAGCACGCCAACGCGCTGGAGGAGGCGGGCCACAGTGTGCTGCGCCTGAACACCGGCAACCCCGCGGCCTTCGGCTTCGAGGCGCCCGAGGAGATCGTCCAGGACATGATCCGGATGCTGCCGCAGGCGCACGGCTACACCGACTCGCGCGGCATCCTCTCCGCCCGCCGCGCGGTCGCCCAGCGCTACCAGAACCTGGGCCTGGACGTGGGCGTCGACGACGTCTTCCTCGGCAACGGCGTCTCGGAGCTGGTCTCCATGGCCGTGACCGCGCTGGTCGAGGACGGCGACGAGATCCTCGTCCCCGCCCCGGACTTCCCGCTGTGGACGGCCGTCACGACCCTGGCCGGCGGCAAGGCGGTCCACTACCTGTGCGACGAACAGGCCGACTGGAACCCGGACCTGGCCGACATGGCCGCCAAGATCACGGACCGCACCAAGGCCGTCGTGATCATCAACCCGAACAACCCGACCGGCGCGGTCTACCCCAAGGAGGTCGTCGAGGGCATCCTCGACCTCGCCCGCCGGCACGGCCTGATGGTGTTCGCCGACGAGATCTACGACCAGATCCTGTACGACGACGCCGTCCACCACTCGGCCGCGGCCCTCGCCCCCGACCTGGTCGTCCTCACCTTCTGCGGCCTGTCCAAGACCTACCGGGTGGCGGGCTTCCGCTCGGGCTGGCTGGTCGTCACCGGCCCCCGGCAGCACGCGAAGAACTACCTGGAGGGCCTGACGATGCTGGCCTCCATGCGGCTGTGCGCCAACGCGCCCGCGCAGTACGCCATCCAGGCCGCGCTCGGCGGCCGCCAGTCCGTCCACGAACTGACCCGGCCCGGCGGGCGGCTGTACGAGCAGCGGAACGTGGCCTGGGAGAAGCTCAACGAGATCCCCGGCGTGTCCTGCGTGAAGCCGAAGGGCGCGCTGTACGCCTTCGCCCGCCTCGACCCCGCGGTGCACAAGATCCACGACGACGAGAAGTTCGTCCTCGACCTGCTGCTGCGCGAGAAGATCCAGGTGGTCCAGGGCACCGGCTTCAACTGGCCCTCCCCCGACCACTTCCGCATCCTCACCCTGCCCCACGCGGAGGACCTGGAGGCGGCGATCGGCCGCATCGGGCGGTTCCTCGGCGGGTACCGGCAGTAGCCGCGACGCGTACCGGCACCGGCGCGGCGGGCGCCGCGACGCGGCCGTGCCGTACGTCCGTGCGAGGCCAGGGGGGTTCATGGGAAGATCATCCGGCATGACCCGGGGGTTCCCGCGCGCCCGACCAGCGCCGCACCGCGCTCCCCCCGGTCCGGACCGAACAGGCCGTAGGGCCGAGGGGAAGCACCGTTGTTCTCTTACCGCGCACGCCGGGCGGCCGTCGCCGTCGTATGCCTCGCGGCCGTCGGGGGCCCGGCCCCCGCGGCGCAGGCCGACAGCGCCACGCCTCCGCCGCCCGCGCCCGCACCCTCCGCCGGGCGCGAGGCCCGGGACGCCGCCCGGTTCTGGACCGCGCGGCGCATGGCCGACGCCCCGCCGCTGGACGACGTGCGCACGGCCCCGACCGGGCCGGGGGCGGCGGCCGCCGCGGCGGGCCGGCCGCAGGGCACCCTGTTCCCGGGATCGCCCCTGGTCGGGACGTTCTTCGGGTCCGACGGACCCAGCGGCACCACCTGGCACTGCACCGGCAGCGTGATGGACACCGGGGCGCGCAACATCGTCCTCACCGCGGCCCACTGCGGACTGAGCATGCGCGGCGACTACCTCTTCGTCCCGAAGTTCGTGAAGGGCGCGGGCCCCGACCAGCAGCCGTACGGCATCTTCCACATCCAGCACCTGTTCACCGACCCGCGGTACGTGCCCGACCAGGGGTCGACGACCACCAGGAAACCCGTCTCCGACCTGGACACCGCGTTCGCCCGGGTCTCGGCCAACCAGCGCGGCCAGAGCCTCCAGGACGCGGTCGGCGGCGGACTGACCTTCACCCCGGCGCCCGGGTACACCAACCGGAACGTGACCGTGGTCGGCTACCCCTCCTACGGACACAACACCGCCGGACAGGCCGTCAAGTGCACCGTGCCGACCACCCAGTTGCCCGGCTACCGGCAGATGTCGATGACCTGCGGCGGCTACTACGGCGGGGTGTCCGGCAGCCCGTGGATCACCGACTACGACGACAACGCGCGCACCGGGCACGTCATCGGCGACCTCGGCGGCTACAACGGCGGCGGCAACGACGCGAACGTCGACTACATCAGCTACGCCCCGGCGTTCGGCGACGACGCCGCACGCCTGCTCGGCGCCGCGGTCGCGAACCAGGACCTGCGCACCGAGCTGCCGCCGTACCAGGGGCTCCAGGACCCGCTGCCGGGCGGCGGCGCGCGCTGGCGCAGGGCCACGCTGCTGGCCTCCGCCGACTACACCGGCGACCGCCGGGGTGATCTGCTCACCGTCTGGTCCGACGGCGGGATCACCCTGCATCCCGGGGACGGCAAGGGCGGGTTCGGGTCCGAGCAGCGGCTGCTGAAGGCCAACTCCACCTGGACGCACGCCCGCACCGTCACCGGCGGGGACTTCACCGGCGACGGCCGCGCCGACCTCCTGGTGTGCTGGTCCGACGGCGAGGCCACGCTCTATCCGGCCGTGGGCGGGGCCGGCCTGGGCCGGGAGGTGCGGATGGCGGCGCCCCGCTCCGCCTGGCAGAACGCCGTGCAGATCACGTCCGGGCAGTTCGACGGCGGCAAGGGCGCCAGCGACCTGCTGGTGCGCTGGTCCGACGGCCGGCTGACCCTCTACACCGGGGTCGCCGCCGGCACCTTCGGCCCGGCCCGGCAACTGCTGAAGGCGAACGGCACCTGGACCAGGGCCGCCCTGCTGAGCGGCGGGAGCTTCGGCAACAGCGGCGGCTTCCTGGTGCGCTGGACGGACGGCTCGCTGGACGCCTACACGGGCACCTCGGCCGCCGGGCCCGGCACCCGGTCCCGGGTGCTCGGTGCGAACGGCACCTGGACCCACGCACAGGTCATGACCACCGGGGACGTCACGGCCGACCACAGGGCCGACGACCTGCTCGTGCGCTGGTCCGACGGCGAGACCACGCTGTACGCCGACAGCACCGCCAAGGCCCTCGGCAAGGAGAACACCCTGGTCCGCTCCGGCGGCTGAGGCGGGGACCGGCCGTCTGGCGCAGTCCGTCCTGCGCGCGGCGGGCCTCCTGTGCCACCGTGCTGGCAGGAGAGCGGGAAGGGCGCGCGCGTGGGTGACCTCTTTCTCGTCCGGCACGGCGAGACCGAGTGGTCGCGCTCCGGACGGCACACCGGCTGGACCGACGTGCCCCTCACCGAGCACGGCCGGGAGGAGGCACGCCGGCTGGTTCCGCTGGTCCGCTCGCACCGGATCGGCGCGGCCTTCGTCAGCCCCCTCCAACGGGCCCGGGAGACCGCCGAACTCATCGGCGTCCCCGACGCCCGGGTGGACACCGACCTGCGCGAGTGGGACTACGGCGGCTACGAGGGCGTGACCACCGTGGAGATCCAGCGGACCCGGCCCGGCTGGTTCCTGTTCACGGACGGGGTCGCGCCGGGACCGCCGGAGCACCCGGGCGAGACCCCGGAACAGGTGGGCGAGCGCGCCGACCGGATGCTGGCCAAGGCCGACGCCGCGCTCTGCAACACCGAGGGCGTCGTCGTCCTCATCGCCCACGGCCACTTCCTGCGCGTCCTCACCGCCCGCCGCCTGGGCCTGCCGCCCCGGCAGGGCGCCCTCTTCCAGCTGGCGACGGGCGCGCTGTGCCGGCTGGGCACGGAGCACGGCCGGCCGGTGGTGGCGGGGTGGAACATCCGGCCGCGGGAGTAGCGGGCGGCCGGGCGGGGCCCGTTGTCAGAGCCGCGCCGTACGCTGCACAGGCAGGGAAGGAGTACGGCTGTGACCCGAGCGCCGAGTGCCGCGCAGCGGCGGGTGATCGACGGGGCCGACCCGGTCACCGGGCGGGTGCGGGGGACGGAGGCGCAGCTCGCGGCGCTGCTGAGACGCGGGCTGGTGTTCCGCCATCCGCGGCCGCCGCACGCGTACTTCCTGACCCCGGCGGGGCATCGGATACGCGAGGCGGCGGACGCCGCGCCGGCAGGCGCCGCACCGGCGGACGGGCCGGTGGCGGATCCGGCGGCCGGGGCGGGGGTGTTCGCGGCGCGGGCCGGCGGCGCGGACGAGGCCGCCGGGGCGGGGCCGGCGCGGGCGCGGGAGGTGCACGGCGCGTGGCTGGGGCTGCTGGAGCTGCGCCGGATGACCAACGCCGACGGCGCGGTGGACCGGCCGTGCGGCTGGGAGCGGGCACATCTCGTGCGGGCCGCGGCGCTCGCGCTGGAGGCGGCCGGGCACCGTCCGGCGGACGGGCGGGCGGACGGCTACCGGGTGCGGGCGACCCCGCAGCCGGAGGCCGTCGCCGTGTACGCGCCGGACGCCCAGGCCCTGGCGGACTGCGCGGCCACACTGGAGCGCGCGGGCTGGCAGCCGGGCGAGTACACCGAGCCGCGGACCGGGACCCGGTATCTGCTGGCCTCGCCGCGCCGGGTGTGAGCCGCGTGCCAGGATCGACCGACCGCAACTGTGAACGCGAGGAAGGGCAGGCAGTGGCCGAACCGTTTTCCGTCCGTGTGACCGTCCGTGGCTACGAGACCGACACACAGGGGCATCTCAACCAGTCCGTGTACCTCAACTACGCGGAGCACGCCCGCTGGTCGCTGCTCCAGGCGGCCGGAATAAGCCAGGCCCGGCTCGTGGGCCGGGGGGTGGGCCCGGTGGCGCTGGAGACCACCATCCGCTTCCGGCGCGAGCTGCTCGCCGGCGACGAGGTCGACGTGACCTGCGCGTTCGAGTGGAGCGGCGGCAAGACCTTCCGGATCGTGCAGGAGGTCCGCAAGACCGACGGCACCCTGGCGGCCGAGGTCAGCGCGGTGGGCGGGCTGCTGGATCTCCAGGAGCGCAAGCTGGTCGCCGACCCGCGCACGGTGTTCAAGGAGCTGACGACGGACCTCGCCCTGTTCGGCCTGTAGCCGCCGGGCCGTACCCGCTCAGGCCGTGCCGAAGGCTGCCTTGTGGTCCTCGGCCCACTCGCGGAAGGTGCGGGCCGGGCGGCCCAGCACCTCGGGCACGTCGTCGGTGACGAGCGCGTTGCGGCCGTCGCGCATATAGGCGACGCCGGTTAGCACGTCCGGTATCCGCGTGTCGTCGATCCCCCACGTGGTGCGCAGGAATTCGGCCGTCTCGTCGGGCGTCAGGTCGCGGGTGGCGACCGGGCGGCCGAGGACCGCGGTGAGGGCGGCGGCCTGGTCCGGGACGCTGATCGCCGCCGGTCCGGTCAGGGTGTACGTCCGCCCGTCGTGCGCGTCCTCCAGCAGGGCCCGCACCGCCACCTCGGCGATGTCGCGCGGGTCGATCACGCCGGACGCCCCGTCGGCGGTCATGTTCGGCACCGGCTCGCCCCGCCAGACGGCCGGCGCCCAGGCCAGCGTGTTCGAGGCGAACGACGACGGCCGCAGGACCGTCCATTCGGCACCGCTGTCCCGGACCGCCCGCTCCCCCTCGCCGTGCCAGGCGGCGGAAGGGCCGGCCGCGGAGTCGTCGGTGCCGATGGCGGAGAGCTTCACCAGCCGCCGCACCCCCGCCGCCCGGGCCGCCGCCACCAACGCCGTGTCGTGGCGGGCACCGGGACCGGGCGGGCACACCAGGTACGCGGCCCGCACCCCGGCCATCGCCGCCGCGAGGGAGCCGGGGTCGGCGTAGTCCCCGCGGACCGTCTCCACCCCGGCGGGCAGTTGGGCCCGTGCCGGGTCGCGGGTCAGGGCGCGGACCTTCTCGCCGCGCGCGGTGAGCTGTCGTACGACGTCGCTGCCGGTGGTGCCCGTGGCACCCGTCACCAGAATCATGCGGTCCACGATGGGCCGCGCGGGGCGCCGTTCTCTTGGAAATTCCGGCACGGTTCGCCCGCCCGGAAGCGGGTGCGGCGCGCGTACGGTGGAGTGATGCCGAACACCGTCGCCGCGCGGGTCCTGACCGTGCCCGAGGTGCTGCGCCCCTGGATCGCCGGGGTGCGCACGCTGTCCCTGTCCGACGCCGAGCGCACCGAGGAGCCCTTCGTGCGGCTGCCCACCGCGGTCACCAAGGTGGTGCTGCGGGTGGCCGCGGACGGGCGGCGCGACGTGCTCGCGGTCGGGCCGCGGGTGCGGGCCTCGTACCACGAGGGCAAGGCTCGTCTCCGGTGTGTCGAGCTGCGTCTCACGCCGGGCATGACCCGCCCGCTGCTCGGGGTCGCCGCCGCCGAACTGGCCGGCCGGGCCGTGCCGTTGGAGGCGCTGCCCGGAGCGATGCCCGAGCTGCTCGCGGCCGCGCTGCGCCGGCTGGATCCGGGCGATCCGCTGCCGCGGCTCGCCGGGACGCTGCCCGGCCCGCTGTCGGACGCCGCGGACCCCGCCCGTACGACGCTGCTGCGGGCGGGGGTCGACGCGCTGTCGGTCCGGCCGGACCGGACGCCGGCCCAGGTGCGTGAGGCGGCCCGGGAACTCGCGGTCAGCGAACGGCAGTTGCGCAAGCTGTTCGCCGAGGGGGTCGGGGTCTCCCCCAAGCACTACACCCGCATCGACCGCGTCCGCACACTCGTCACCCGGGCCGGTGACGCCCCGTGGTCCCAACTCGCCGCCGTCGCCGGGTACTTCGACCAGGCGCACATGACGTCCGACTTCCGTGCCCTGATGGGCGTTCCGCCGCGCTCGTACCTCACCGGCCGGCTGCCGTCCCTGACGCCCTGCCAGGCGCGGGGGTGAGGAAGAGCGCGGCGGCGGTCAGTGCGCGGGGGTGAGTTCCGCTCCCGCCTCCATCGGGTGGGTGACGTCCTCGGCCTCCCTGCCCTTGCCGAGGTGGTTGAAGAGGAGGTTGAGGATCACCGCCGTCACGCACCCGGTGGAGATGCCCGAATCCAGGACGATCTTCGCGGTCCCGGGGAAGGCGTGGTAGAAGCCGGGCGCGGTGATCGGGATGATCCCGACGGCCAGGGAGACGGCGACGATCAGGACGTTGTTGTCCTTCTCCAGACCGGCCCGGACCAGGGTCTGGATGCCGCTCGCGGCGACGGAGCCGAACAGGACGACGCCGGCGCCGCCGAGGACGGGGCGGGGTACGACGGCGATCAGCGAGGCGGCCGTCGGGCACAGGCCCATCAGGACCAGGAAGCCGCCGCCCACGGCGACCACGAAGCGGCTGCGGATCCGCGTCATGGCGACGAGGCCGATGTTCTGCGCGAACGCGCTGCACATGAAGCCGTTGAAGAACGGGCTGAGCGCGGAGCCGAGGGTGTCGGCGCGCAGGCCGGCCGCGATGACCTTCTCGTCCGAGGGGCGCTCGACGATCTCGCCGAGGGCGAGCATGTCGGCGGTGGACTCGGTCATGGAGACGACCATCACCACGCACATCGAGAGGATGGCCGCGAGGTGGAAGGTGGGGGCTCCGAAGTGGAACGGCGTCGGGAAGCCGACGACGGCCGCCTTGGTGACGGGGGTGAAGTCGGTGACGCCGAACGGTATCGCGATGAGCGTGCCGAGGACCAGGCCGAGCAGGACGGCGATCTGTTTGACGAAGCCCCGGGTGAAGCGGCGCAGCAGCAGGACGAGCAGCAGGGTGATGCCGGCGAGGGTGAGGTAGGTCGTCGAGCCGTAGTCGTGCGCGGCGGGGTTCGGGCCCTGGGCCCAGCCGAAGGCGACGGGCAGCAGGGAGACGCCGATCAGGGTGATGACCGAGCCGGTGACGACGGGCGGGAAGAAGCGGACGGCCTTGCTGAAGAAGGGGGCGGCGAGGAAGCCGAGGAGGCCGGCGACGATGACCGCGCCGAAGATCATCGGCAAGGCGTCGGACTTGTCCTTGGCGGAGGCGACGATGGCGGTCATCGGGGCGACACCGGCGAAGGTGACGCCGTTGACGAAGGGCAGCCGGGCGCCGATCCTCCAGAAGCCGAGGGTCTGGAGGAAGGTGGCGAGCCCCGCCGTGAACAGGCAGGCCCCGGTGAGGAAGGTGAGGTCGGTGCCGGACAGGCCTGCGGCCGCGCCGACGATCAGGGGAGGTGCGACGACCCCCGCGTACATGGCGGCCACATGCTGCAGGCCGCTGGTCGCCATTTTCAGGGCGGGGAGTTTCTCGTCGACGGGATGGGTGACGGGTCGGGCGACAGGTTGGACGGTCACGGCGGCTCCTCCGGACGGTTAACACGTCGTCGTCGACGTGGGTTTCAGGGAGGTGGTGCGTGTGGTCGTGCGGGACCGTGACGGGGGGGGAACAGTGAGGGGTGGGTGACCGTTCCGGGACGGGTGCGTGCGCACCCGCCCCGGAACGGCTTCCGTGAACCCCGCTCGGGTTCACGGGCCCGGCCGGGAGCCGTCCCTCTCGGCCGGAGTCCGAAGGGGATCAGCCCTGGGCGGCGATCCGGGCGAGGCGCTGGGCCTCCTCGCGGGTGGAGCGGGCGATGGTGTCCTCGTCGACGGTGAGCAGGCGGCCGTTCTCCACGATCTGCTCGCCGTTGACGAAGGACGCGGTGACCGGTGCCGCCGCGCCGAAGACCAGCGCGGTGACCGGGTCGGCGATGGAGGCGTGGGCGAGGGTGTCCATCTTCCACAGCACCACGTCGGCCAGCTTGCCCGGCTCCAGCGAGCCGATCTGGTCGCCGCGGCCGAGCACCCGGGCGCCGCCGTGGGTGCCGAGCCGCAGCGCCTGGCGGGCGTTCAGCGCGGCCTCGCGGTGGCTGCCGAGACGGTTGATCAGCAGGGCGTTGCGCAGTTCGGTGTGCAGCTCGCCCGACTCGTTGGACGCGGTGCCGTCGACACCGAGGCCGACCGGGACGCCGGCCGCGAGCATGTCCGGGACCCGTGCGATCCCGGCCGCGAGGCGGGCGTTGGAGGACGGGCAGTGGGCGACGCCGGTCTTCGTGCGGGCGAAGGCGGCGATGTCGGAGTCGTTCATGTGGACGCAGTGCGCCATCCACACGTCCTCGCCGAGCCAGCCGGTGGACTCGAAGTAGTCGGTCGGGCCCATGCCGAACAGCTCGTGGCAGAACTTCTCCTCCTCCACCGTCTCCGAGCCGTGGGTGTGCAGCCGTACGCCGAGGCGGCGGGCCAGCTCGGCGCCCTGCTTGAGGAGTTCGGTGGAGACGGAGAACGGCGAGCAGGGGGCCACGGCCACCTGGATCATGGCGTCGAAGGAGGCGTCGTGGTGCTTCCTGACGGTCTCCTCGGTCGCCGCGAGCGCGCCCTCCAGGGTCTCGACGGCGAAGTCCGGCGGCAGGCCGCCGTCCTTCTCACTGCGGTCCATCGAGCCGCGGGCCAGCGTGAAGCGGACGCCCGTCTCGGCGGCGGCCCGGATGATCGACCCGGACAGGTCGCCGGAGCCGTGCGGGAAGACGTAGTGGTGGTCCATGGCGGTGGTGACACCGCCGCGGGCCATCATGGCGAGGGAGCCCTGCGCGGCCGCGTACGTCATCCGCTCGTCGATGCGCGCCCAGGTGGGGTACAGCGCGACGAGCCAGTTGAACAGGTTGTGGTCGGTGGCGAGGCCCCGGGTGATCCACTGGTAGAAGTGGTGGTGGGTGTTGACCAGACCGGGCGTGGCCAGGTGGCCGCGTCCGTCGATCCGGCGCACCACGTTCTCCAGGTGCGCGGGGGCCTGGCCCGCGCCGAGCGACTCGATGCGGTTGCCGGCGAGGACGAGGTACCCGGAGGCGTACTCGGTGTCGCCCGCGTCCACGGTCGCGATGGCGCAGTTCTCGATGACGATGCGCTGGGCTGCCGATGGTGCCATGGTGCTTCCTTGTCTGTCAGTGGCGGATCCGCGAACAGGGCGGGGAGGGAGTGTCCGCGGGGAGGGCACGGCAGGACCCTAGGAGGATTTGAGTGCCGGGGCGGGGCCGCCGCTCCGGGTGCCGAGATGGTGGAAGAACAGATTGAGCAGGACGGCGACGACGGCGCCCGCGCTGATGCCGGAGCCGAGCACGGTCTGCGCCCAGGCCGGGAAGTCCGCGTAGAAGGTCGGCGCGGCCAGCGGGATGATGCCCGCGCCGAGCGCGACGGCGACCAGGATGATGTTGGAGCTGTCGTCGAGGCCCGCCTCCGACAGGGTACGGATGCCGCTGACCGCGATCGAGCCGAACAGGACGATGCCCGCGCCGCCGAGGACCGGCATCGGCACCAGGGAGACGACCGCGCCGAGCACCGGGAAGGCGCCGAGGACCAGCAGGGCGCCGCCGGCGACGGCGACGACGTAGCGGCTGCGCACCCGGGTCAGCGAGACCACGCCGACGTTCTGTGCGAAGGCGGAGGTGGGGAAGCCGCCGAAGACGGGGCCGAGCAGGGTGGCGATGCCGTCGGTGCGCAGGCCGCGGGTGATGGTCCGGGCGTCGGTGCGGCGGTCGCAGATCTCGCCGAGGGCCAGCATGCCGGCGCTGGACTCGGTCATCAGGACCAGCATCACGATGCACAGCGACAGGATCGCCGCGGGCTGGAACTCGGGGGCGCCGAAGGCGAACGGTGCCGGCAGCGCGGCGAGGGGCGCGGACTTCAGGGCGCTGAAGTCCGCCATCCCGAACGGGATCGCCGCCAGCGTGCCGATGAGCAGTCCGAGGAGCAGGGCGACCTGCTGGACGAAGCCGCGGCCGAAGCGCTGGATCAGCAGGATGACCGCGAGGGTGAACCCGGCGAGCGCGAGGTGGCTCATGGCGCCGAAGTCGGGGGCGGTCCTGTCGCCGCCCTGTGCCCAGCTCACCGGGACGGGCATCAGGGTGACGCCGATCAGGGTGATGACGACGCCGGTGACGAGGGGCGGGAAGAAGCGCAGTAGCCGTCCGAAGAACGGGCCGACGGCGAGGCAGAAGACGCCGGCGACCATCACCGCGCCGTAGACGGCGGGGAGTTGATGCCCCTTGGCGTTGGTCTCGGCGATCGCGAGGATCGGGGCGATGCCGGCCGAGGAGGCGGCGTTGACGAAGGGCAGCCGGTTGCCGACGAAGCCCTTGACACCGAGGGTCTGCAGGAGGGTCGCGACGCCCGCGACGAGCAGGCTCGCGGCGATCAGCCGGGTGCGGGCCGCGAGGTCGAGTCCGCAGGCCTGGCCGATGATGAGCGGAGGAGTGACCACGCCCGCGTACATGGCGGCGATGTGCTGGAGCGCGGCGGGGGCGAGCCGCGTGGGGTGGAGCTTCTCGTCCACCGGGTGCACGGACGTGACGGCGTCCTCGGTGTGCGCCGGCGGGGTGGAACACGGGGCTGTGTCGGGCCCCTTCGCAGGCTGAGCCATTTCGTTCCCTCCGGTGTGGCGGGCCCCCGGCCGTGCGGGCGGCGGGGCCGGGGGCCCGCGTCCCGCGTCAGAGGTTGGTCATGTCGACCGGGATACGGGCCTCACAGCCGTCCCGCAGGATGGTGGCCTCGATGAGGCCGTAGGGACGGTCGGCGGCGAAGTAGACCTCGTTGTCGTTCTTGAGCCCGAACGGCTCCAGATCGACGAGGAAGTGGTGCTTGTTCGGCAGCGAGAAGCGAACCTCGTCGATCTCGCTGCGGTTGTTGATGATGCGCGAGCCCATCTGGTACAGCGTCTGCTGCAGGGAGAGCGAGTACGTCTCGGCGAAGGCCTGGAGCATGTGCTTCTTGACCTGCTCGTAGGACTTCTCCCAATGGGGCATCTTCTGCTCGTCGTCGGTCCAGTTGAACCGCCAGCGGCCGGAGACCTGGGTGGCGAGGATCCGGTCGTACG
The DNA here is from genome assembly GCF_055558375.1 of Streptomyces sp. NPDC025793. Lineage (NCBI taxonomy): Bacteria > Bacillati > Actinomycetota > Actinomycetes > Kitasatosporales > Streptomycetaceae > Streptomyces > Streptomyces sp. NPDC025793. The sequence goes on from NZ_JBVHMR010000005.1 coordinate 69,837, forward strand.
CCTCCTGGAGGGTGGTGTACTTGTCCTTGACGTAGCCCCAGAACTCGGAGTTGGTCGAGTTCATCACGACCAGGTCCTTCAGGCCGGAGACGACCTCCCAGCGCGCACCGTCGTAGGTGATCTGGGTGACGCGGGTCTCCTGGCCCTTGCGGACGAAGGAGTGCTTGACGTCGTCCGCGCCGATGAACTTCGAGTTGGCGTCGGAGGTCTCGATCCGCTCCCAGGCGTACTCCTCGATCCGGATCCGCGCGGTCCTGATCGGCTCCTGCGAGGTGACGAAGTGGCGGGCGAGGTGGATGCCGAACTGCTCGGCGGACTCGATCCCGTACTCCTTGGCGAACGCGAACACCGTGTTCTTGGTGGTGTCGGTCGGCAGGACGTTGGCGTTGGAGCCGGAGTAGTGCACCTCGTCCATGTCGCCGCTCAGCGCGACGGAGACGTTGAGGTCCTTGATGTGATGGGTGGCGCCGTCCCGCGTGATCTTGACGACTCGGTTCTCGGCCTTGCCGTACTGGTTCTGTCCCAGAATGGTGGGCATTCGCTAGCTCCCTCGGTAAACGGAGTAGCCGAACGGGTTGAGCAGCAGCGGCACGTGGTAGTGCTCGCCCGGCACGACGGCGAACGTGATCGCCACCTCCGGGAAGAACACGCCGCGTCCGCTGTCCCGATTCGCGGGGGCGTCCTGCTGCGCATCGGCTTGCTGGTTCGCAGTCTTCTCTTCGAAGTACGGTTCGACGGCGAAGTCGAGCCGTACGTGGGTGGTTCCCTCCGGCAGGGCCGGCAGGTCCTTGCACCGCCCGTCCGCGTCGGTCGCGGAGCCGCCGAGCGCCTGCCAGTCCGCGCTCCTGCCGCTGCGGGCGAAGAGCTGGACGGCGACGCCCGCGGCGGGGCGGCCGGCCGAGGTGTCCAGGATGTGCGTGGACACGGAGGCGGTGGTGCTGGTGCTCATGGTGTCAGGCGTCCTCTTCGACGAGTCGGGCCAGGCGGATACGGTTGATCTTGCCCAGCTCGGCGCGGACGATCTCCCGTTCCTGCTCGGGCGCGTTCCCGATGCGCTCCTTGACCGCGTCGCGCATCTGCTCGCCGGTCCGGCCGGTGGCGCAGATCAGGAAGACGTGGCCGAACTTCTCCTGGTAGGCCAGGTTGAGGTCGAGCATCTCGGCCTTGAGGTCCTCGGAGGCGCCGGCCATGCCGCGCTGCTCGCGGGCGGAGGTCGGATCGCCCGGCTTGGGGCGCCCGATCGGCGGGTGTCCCGCCATCGCCTCCGCGAGGTCGTCGCCGCTCAGCTCGGCCATGGCGGCGTCGCTGGCGGCGTACAGGTCGTCGGTGGTGGCGTACGGGCGGGCGGCGCTGACGCGCCGGCCCCACTCGGCGGAGGCGCACGCCTCGTGGAGGGCGGCGAGGGCCTCGCGTTCCTCCAGGTCGTTGAACCGGGCCAGACCCGGGGGCGTGGGAGTCGTCGTCACGGGAGCCTCCGTGGCCGGAAACGGCCTTCGTGCTGAACGGGCTGCCGATAGTGAACGCCCCCGGGAACGTCACGTCAACACTTTGTTGAAAATTCCGCGTAACAGGCGCGCCTCTTCAGGGCACTACGCACCTTTGTCCCGGTTGAGGTAGTTGTACACCGTGAACCTGCTGACGCCGAGCGCGCCGGCGACCGTTTCCACCCCGTGCCGGACGGCGAACGCGCCGCGCGCCTCCAGGGTCCGTACGACCTCCTGCTTGGCCTTGCGGTCCAGCTCGGCCAGCGGCCGCCCTCGTCGGCGCTCCATGGCCGCCAGGATGTGGTCGAGGGAGTCGGCGAGCTGCGGCAGGCGTACGGCGACGACGTCGACGCCCTCCCAGGCGAGGACGACGTCCTCCTCCCTCGCCTCGTCCGGCGGCAGGATCTCCCCGCCCATCGCGTCCACCAGCGGCTTCACCGCGGCGATGAAGGGCTCGTCGCCACTCATCTATCACCCTCCCCGAACCCGTCGTCGATCACGTTGACCTGGAGCGAGACCCGGGTGGCACCGGCCTTCAGGCTCCTGCGCAGCAGCGCGTCCACGGCCGTCAGGACGCGGTCCGCTCCGCCCTCCGCCGTGTTGCCGAACGGGCCGACGTCGACGGCGTCCAGCTCGGCCGTCTCGATGACCTCCCGCGCCGCCAGGGCGTGCGCGGGCGCCTCGTCCAGGTCGAAGGGTTCGGTCGTGAACTCCACTCTCAATCGCACAGTACCCCTAAACACCCTTCTGACCTGCGCTTTTACCGAATCACCCACCGAGTGGGCACATCGGGCGCGCCGAGGGCACAGCGACCGACTGCGCCACGGTCGCGATCCACCGCAGGCCGATCCGTTTCACGCGACGGCGCCGGTCCGTCCGCCACGAGGCGACCCTAGCCGACCGGGGCTGCGGTGCGCGGGGTGCGCGGACGCGATCCCCGCGGAGCCACGGACCCGCGGAGCCACGGGAGACGGCCGGGGCCGTCGCGTGGACGACCCGGCTCATCCCTGCGTGGCCGTGCGCACCGCGGCTTCGGTGAGCGTGGTCGCCGTCCGCACCGCGCTCGCGACGGCGTCGTCCGGGGCGAGGCCGCACAGGTCGGTGAGGGTGAAGAGGGCTTCGGCGCCGACGACCACGGCGAGGTCCCGCTTCAGCTGGGCGAGGGCTTCCGGGTCCGTCGTGGCCAGCGTCTCTTCGAGGGGGGCGAGCGCGTGGTCGATCAGCCCGAACCGGACCCCGGGCCGCTCGGCCGCCGCCGCGGGCCGGGCGACGGTGGCCGCGATCATGGCGCGCACCGCCCCCTGGCGGCGGAGTATGCCGCGGAGCAGGAACTCACAGGCGAAGGCGACCCGTTCGACGGGGTCGATGGAGTCCGCGACCGGGGCGAGCGCCTCGGCGGGGGGCGGCCAGGCGCCGGCCAGGGCCTCGCCGATCAGCGACGGGAGGTCGGGGAAGTACCGGTAGGCGGTGGGCTCGGAGACCATGGCCGCGCGCGCGACCGCCGGCATGCTCACCTCGCCGCCCGCGGCGATGAGGCTGCTCGCGGCCTCGACGATCGCAGCACGCGTGCGCCTCTTCTGATTGCTGCGGCCGGTGTCGATCGGCGTCGCCATCGGTGCCGCCTCCCTCCCTGCTCGTCCGGCGTTCCCGCCCGTCCCGTTCACGGCCATTTTATCACTGCGAACCCTCTTCATGAGAGTCCACTTGCACGAGGAGAGCCGACCCTCTACTCTTCTTCATGAGAGTTGGCTCTCACGAAGGAGACCGCAATGACACAGGCTTCCGTGGTCGGTCCGGACGACGGCGAGACGATCCGCCTGGGACCGGCACAGATCCGCATCCTGGAAGACGGCAGCACCACCGGTCACCGGATCGGGATCGGCGAGATCACCCTCGCCCCGCACGCCGAAGGGCCGCCGCAACACCGCCACGCCCAGCACGACGAGGGCTTCTACGTCGTCTCCGGCACCGTCCACTTCACCGTCGGCGAGACGACGCACGTCGCACCCGCCGGCACGCTCGCGATGATCCCGCCCGGCGCGCCGCACACCTTCGCCAACCACGGCGACGAGCCGGCGGTGATGCTCAACACCTTCACGCCCGACCTGTACGTGCAGTACTTCCGCGACCTGCGGGACATGGTCGCCGGCGGCCGGGAACTCACCCCGCAGGCCACGGTCGAGGTGATGAGCCGGTACGCCACCGTTCCGGCCACCGACTACGCGTGACGGCCCGCGTCAGTAACCCCCGGCAGGAAAAACCGACTTGGAGACTCCCATGACCAGCACCGCCCGCACGATCACCCTCACCCTCGACTCCGGCGACCTGCACGTCACCGTCGACGAGCGGGGCAAGGGTCACCCCTTCCTGCTCCTGCACGGCGGCGGCGGGCCGCAGACCGTCGCCGCCTTCGCCGGGCTCCTCGCCGAGCAGCGGCCGGCCCGGGTCATCACCCCGGTCCACCCCGGCTTCGGCGGCACCGCCAGGCCCGGATGGCTGACCGACGTGCCCACCCTCGCCCAGGTCTACGTACGGCTGCTGGACGAGCTCGGCCTGGAGGACGTCACCGTCGTCGGCAACTCCATAGGCGGCTGGATCGCCGCCGAGATGGCCCTGCTCGGCAGCGACCGGATCAGCAGCGTCGTCCTCGTCAACGCCGCCGGCATCCACGTCCCCGGCCACCCGGTCGCCGACCCCTTCACCCTGACGCCCGCCGAGCTGTCCGCTCTCTCCTTCCACGACGTCGAGAAGTTCCGCATCGACCCCAGCACGTTCTCCGACGAGCAGCGCGCGGCGGCCGTCGCCAACCGCGCAGCGCTGCAGGTCTATTCGGGCCCGCACGCCATGGCCGACCCCACCCTGCGCGAGCGCCTGGCCAAGGTCACGCACCCGGTCCTCGTCGCATGGGGCGAGAGCGACCAGGTCGTCGACACCGACTACGGACGGGCGTACGCCGACGCCGTCCCCGGCGCCCGGTTCCAACTCCTGCTCCGCACCGGCCACATGCCCCAGATCGAAACGCCTGAGCAACTCCTCGCGACGGTATGGGACTTCGCCGACGCCCACGCCACCGACCGGCCCGGCAACTGAGCACGAGGGGAGCCACATGCCCGTCCCCCGACACGGGCGGCGCGCGCCGGTCCTGGCCGTCTGCTGCCTGAGCGTGCTGCTGGTCAGTCTCGACGTCACCGTCCTCAACGTCGCGCTGCCGTCGATACAGCGCGACCTGGACTCCTCGGTCTCCGGCCTGCAGTGGACACTCGACGCCTACACCCTCGTCCTGGCCTCGCTGCTGACCCTGGCCGGTGCCACCGCCGACCGGGTAGGACGCCGACGGGTCTTCCAGCTCGGCCTCGTGCTGTTCACCGCCGGGTCGGCCCTGTGCGGCCTGGCACCCACGACCGGCTGGCTGGTGGCCTTCCGCACGGTGCAGGCGGCGGGCGGCAGCATGCTCACCCCCGTCGCCATGGCCATCCTCACCAACACGTTCACCGAGCCCCGCGAGCGCGCACGGGCCATCGGCGTCTGGGGCGGGATCGTCGGCCTCAGCATGGCGGCCGGACCGGTCCTCGGCGGCGTACTGGTGGAATCGTTCGGGTGGCGATCGGTGTTCTGGCTGAACGTGCCGATCGGGCCGGCCGCGTGCGCGCTGGCCGCGCTGTTCGTGCCGGAGTCCCGCGCACCGCGCACCCGGCGGGCCGACCCGGTGGGACAGCTCCTGCTGATCGTCCTGCTCGGCACACTCACGTACGCCGTCATCGAGGCACCCGGCGAGGGCTGGACCGCGCCGCCGATCGTGGCCTGCCTGATCGCCGCGGGGTGCGCGCTCGCCGTCTTCGTACCGTACGAGAACCGGCGCGCCGAACCGCTGATCGAGCCGCGGCTCTTCCGCAGCGCGTCCTTCGGCGGGGCCACCGCGACGGCGGTCCTCGCCTTCGCCGCGCTCGGCGGTTTCCTGTTCACCAACACCCTCTATCTGCAACGGGAGTTGGGGCTGAGCGCCCTGGGCGCCGGGCTGCACCTGCTGCCGATGGCCGCGCTGTCCCTGGTGTGCCCGCCGCTGTCCGGGCGGATCGTGGGCAGCCGCGGCCCGCGCACTCCGCTGCTCGTCGCGGGGGCCGGCATCACCGCGAGCGGTGTGCTGGCCGTCGCCGCCACCCGCTCCGCCCACCCCTCGGACATCCTGCTGTATCTCACGTACACGCTGTTCGGTCTCGGGTTCGGCTTCGTCAACGCGCCGATCACCTACACGGCGGTGTCCGGCATGCCGCGCGACCGGGCCGGGGTCGCCGCCGCGATCGCGGCGACCAGCCGTCAGATCGGCTCCTCCCTCGGCATCGCGGTGATCGGCGCCGCGGTCGCCGCCGGCTCGGGTCCGACCGCCTGGTGGATCATCGCCGGCTGCGGTGCGGCCATCCTCGCCCTCGGCACACGCGCATCCGGGCGCTCGGCAGCCACCGCCGTGCCATGACACCGCGATCGCGGGAACCCCCCGGACCACGAGCCCGGCAGGACGCGCCCTGCCGGGCTTTTCGCTTGCCCGGTGACCGACCCCCCTTGACAAGCGCCGACACCCGACGGCAATCTTCCATTACGCAGAAACGAACTTCCATAATACGGAATTCAGAAGTCGGCGACATCGATCACGGAAGGGAGCGCGGCCCCCGATGCCAGGTTTTGGATGGAGCACAGCCGCAGACCAGCGCTTCAACGTCAACCTGTCGATCCTCTTCACGGAACTCCCGCTCCTGGAGCGCCCCGCGGCGGCCGCCGCGGCGGGCTTCACGGCGGTCGAGCTGTGGTGGCCCTGGGTCGACTCCCCCACCCCCGAGCAGGCCGAGCTCGACGCCCTGAAGAAGGCGATCGAGGACGCGGGCGTCCGGCTCACGGGCCTGAACTTCTACGCCGGACAGCTGCCGGGCCCGGACCGCGGCGCCCTGTCGATCCCGGGTGCGGAGTCGGACAGGTTCCGCGCCAACATCGACGTGGCCGTCACCTTCGGCCACTCCCTGGGCTGCACGACGTTCAACGCCCTGTACGGCAACCGCGTCGACGGCGTGGACCCGGCCGAGCAGGACGCGCTGGCCCTGGAGAACCTGGTCCTCGCGGCCCGGGCCGTCGGCCGGGTCGGCGGGACGATCCTGATCGAGGCCCTCAACCGGCCCGAGTCGCCGAAGTGCCCGATCGTGAGCGCACCCCGGGCGATCGAGATCGTGGACAAGGTCAACGAGGCGACGGGCCTCGGGAACGCGACGTTCCTGATGGACCTGTACCACCTGTCCATGAACGGCGAGGACCTGCCCTCGGTGATCGAGCGCTACGCGGCGAAGACCGGTCACGTCCAGATCGCGGACAACCCCGGCCGCGGCGCCCCCGGCACCGGCTCGCTCCCGCTGGAGGAACTGCTCGACCAGCTGCGGAAGGCCGGTTACGACGGCTGGGTGGGCCTGGAGTACAAGCCGGGCGACAGGCCCAGCGCCGAGGCCTTCGAGTGGCTGCCGCGCGAGGCCCGCGCCGCCCGCTGAATCCCCCTGACTTTCCAAGGTAGTCGAGAGAGGCACCCCATCATGAGCAACCTCCCCAAGATCGCGTGGATCGGCCTCGGCATCATGGGCTCCCCCATGTCCGAGAACCTGATCAAGGCGGGTTACGACGTCACCGGCTTCACCCTGGAGCAGGACAAGCTGGACCGCCTTGCCGCCGCCGGCGGCACCGTGGCCGCCTCGATCGCCGAGGCCGTGCGCGACGCAGACGTGGTCATCACGATGGTGCCCGCGTCCCCGCAGGTCGAGGCCATCTCCTACGGCCCCGACGGCATCCTGGAGAACGCGCGGCGGGGCGCCCTGCTGATCGACATGTCCTCGATCACCCCGCAGACCTCCGTCGACCTGGCCGCCGCGGCCGAGGACAAGGGCATCCGGGTGCTCGACGCCCCGGTGTCCGGCGGTGAGGCCGGCGCCATCGAGGCCGTACTGTCGATCATGGTCGGCGGCGCGCAGGCCGACTTCGACCAGGCCAAGCCGATCTTCGACGCGCTCGGCAGGACCATCGTGCTGTGCGGCCCGCACGGCTCCGGCCAGACCGTGAAGGCGGCCAACCAGCTGATCGTCGCCGTCAACATCCAGGCGTGCGCCGAGGCCGTGGTCTTCCTGGAGAAGTCGGGCGTGGACCTCGCGGCCGCCCTGGACGTCCTCAACGGGGGCCTGGCCGGCTCGACCGTGCTGACGCGCAAGAAGGACAACTTCCTGAACCGCGACTTCAAGCCGGGCTTCCGCATCGACCTGCACCACAAGGACATGGGCATCGTCACGGACGCCGCCCGCACCGTCGGCGCGGCCCTGCCGGTCGGCGCCGTGGTCGCCCAGCTGGTCGCCTCGCTGCGCGCCCAGGGCGACGGCGGGCTGGACCACTCGGCCCTGCTGCGGGCCGTGGAGCGCCTCTCCGGCGCCCAGGTCTGACGCTCCCGAGACTTCCGGGCCGCGGCGGCGCCGACACCTGTCCTGTCGCGCCCAGGCGCCGCCGCGGCCCGGAACACATTCCACAGCCCCAAGCTTCAACAAACTGTTGACGCCCGAAGGGCCCGAACTTAGGCTCCACAAAGCGGAAACAGTTTTCCGCTGCCACTCGTACGGAAGGTCCCCGATGTCGAAGCGCGTGCTCACGGCGCGAACTCTCACCACGGAGTCCGGCGCCCCGGTCGCAGACAACCAGAACTCCACCTCCGCCGGCGTCGGCGGCCCGCTCCTGATCCAGGACCAGCACCTCCTGGAGAAGCTCGCGCGCTTCAACCGCGAGCGCATCCCGGAGCGCGTCGTGCACGCCCGCGGCTCCGGCGCGTACGGCCACTTCGAGGTGACCGACGACGTCACCGGCTTCACCCACGCCGACTTCCTGAGCGAGATCGGCAAGCGCACCGAGGTGTTCGCGCGCTTCTCGACGGTCGCCGACTCCCTCGGCGGCGCCGACGCCGTCCGTGACCCGCGCGGCTTCGCCCTGAAGTTCTACACCGAAGAGGGCAACTACGACCTCGTCGGCAACAACACCCCGGTGTTCTTCATCAAGGACCCGATCAAGTTCCCCGACTTCATCCACTCGCAGAAGCGCGACCCGTTCACGGGCCGGCAGGAGCCGGACAACGTCTGGGACTTCTGGGCGCACGCCCCGGAGGCCACGCACCAGGTGACCTGGCTGATGGGCGACCGCGGCATCCCGGCGTCGTACCGCCACATGAACGGCTACGGCTCGCACACCTACCAGTGGACGAACGCCCGGGGCGAGGCCTTCTTCGTCAAGTACCACTTCAAGACCAACCAGGGCATCCGCTCGCTCAGCAGCGAGCAGGCCGCGGAGCTCGCGGGCAAGGACGCCACCTCGCACCAGACGGACCTGCTCCAGGCCATCGAGCGCGGGGTGCACCCGTCCTGGACCCTGTACGTCCAGCTCATGCCGGCGGCCGAGGCGGCGGACTACCGCTTCAACCCGTTCGACCTGACCAAGGTCTGGCCGCACAAGGACTACCCGCTGCAGCGCGTGGGCCGCCTGGTCCTCGACCGCAACCCGGACAACGTCTTCGCCGAGGTCGAGCAGGCCGCGTTCTCCCCGAACAACTTCGTTCCGGGCATCGGCCCCTCCCCCGACAAGATGCTGCAGGGCCGCCTGTTCGCCTACGCGGACGCGCACCGCTACCGCCTGGGCGTCAACCACACCCAGCTCGCCGTGAACGCCCCGAAGGCGGTCGAGGGCGGCGCGCAGAACTACGGCCGCGACGGCCTCATGGCGGTCAACGGCCAGGGCCGCGGCGCCAGGAACTACGAGCCGAACTCCTACGACGGCCCCGTCGAGACCGGCCGCCCGCTGTCCGCCCCGCTGGCCGTCTCCGGCCACACGGGCACCCACGAGGCGCCCCTGCACACCAAGGACGACGACTTCTTCCAGGCGGGCGAGCTGTACCGCCTCATGTCGGCGGAGGAGAAGTCCCGCCTGGTCGCGAACATCGCCGGAAGCCTGTCGCAGGTCTCCCGTGACGACGTGATCGAGAAGAACCTGGCCCACTTCCACGCCGCCGACCCGGAGTACGGCAAGCGCGTGGAGGAGGCGGTCCGCGCCCTGCGCGAGGACTGAGAGCACGGCAACACCCGAGCGGCGTACGGAGTCTGACGGGAGGTCAGCAACTCCGCACGCGGCCCGCGCAGGACGCCCGGCGGCCCGGATGAGGGGTGGCCGGCGGGCGGCGGGCGCGGGCAGGGCGAGGACCGCGGCGGCGTGCGAGCCAGTGCGGTGGTGAAGGAGTCGTGTCCCCCTTCTCGACCAGAGGGAAAGGGGGACACGGTTCCGTCGCACCCGCCGCGGTCCCACCCGGACCCCGCTCACGGGGTCCCCACCGGCCCCGTCCGGCGGCGCGAACGACCTGTCGCGCCCAGCCTCGCGCCGTCGGACGGCCATCAGCACACCGAAGCAGCGCCCCCGGACCGGCCGGTCCGGGGGCGCTGCCGTGTCGGCACATGGAGCGAGTGCGCGAGCTCGTCCTCGGACACGTACATACGACTGTCTTTCCGCACCCGCACACGCTGTCGGGGCACGTCGCGGCCCCGGCGTGCGCGCCGGGCGCATCCGCAGCACGCTGAGGGCATGGGCAATCCGACGCAGCACCCGCACATCGTGGTCCACTCCCCCGCCCTGGACGGCTCCCGGCGGGTCACCGAGGGCGAGGTGACGCTGGGGATCGCCTCCCATCTGGACGATGTCGTGGAGATCCTGCGGCTGGCGGACCTGGACCGCATCGAGGTGGAGGAGAGCGACCTGATCGAGTGGCAGGGCGGCGGCCCGGACGACTGGCCGGGGCTGTCGGAACACGAGGTGTGACAGACGCACCAGACGTACGGGAACGCCGAAGGGCGGCCCGTCCTCCCGGACGGGCCGCCCTCGGCGTCTCGGCGTTACGGCGTTACGGCCGTCAGACCTTCAGCGGCTTGATCGAGGTCGGCGCGTGGCCCGGCTCGGTGGCCAGGTCCTCGAACTCGGAGATGTCGCTGATGTCCATGGTGCGGCTCATCGAGATGTTGGTGATCCGCTCCAGGATCGCCTCGACGACGACCGGCACCCGGTACTCGGCGGCCAGCTTCTTCGCCTGCTCGAAGGCCGCGCCCAGCTGGTCCGGCTCGGTGACCCGGATCGCCTTGCAGCCGAGGCCCTCGGCGACCTTGACGTGGTCCACGCCGTACACGCCGAGCTCGGGCGCGTTGATGTTCTCGAACTCCAGGTTGACCTGGAAGTTGATGTCCAGGCCGATCTGGGCCTGGCGGATCAGGCCGAGGTAGGCGTTGTTCACCAGGACGTGGACGTACGGGATCCGGTGCTGGGCGGCGACGGCCAGCTCCTCGATCAGGAACTGGAAGTCGTAGTCACCGGACAGGGCGACGACCGGGGACTCGGGGTCGGCCTTGGCGACGCCGATCGCGGCCGGGATGGTCCAGCCGAGCGGGCCGGCCTGGCCGCAGTTGATCCAGTGCCGCGGCTTGTAGACGTGCAGCATCTGCGCGCCGGCGATCTGGGAGAGGCCGATCGTGGTGACGTAGCGGGTGTCCGGGCCGAAGGCCTTGTTCATCTCCTCGTACACGCGCTGCGGCTTCATCGGCACGTTGTCGAAGTGCGTACGGCGCAGGAGGGCCGCCTTGCGCTCCTGGGTGGAGGCCACCCACGCGGAGCGGTCGGGGAGCCTGCCCTCGGCCTTCAGTTCCTTCGCGACCTCGATGAACAGCTCCAGCGCGGCCTTGGCGTCGGAGACGACCCCGTAGTCCGGCGGGAAGATCTTGCCGATCTGGGTGGGCTCGATGTCGACGTGGACGAACGTGCGGTCGCCGCGGTAGACGTCGAGCTTGTAGCCGGTGTGGCGGTTGGCCCAGCGGTTGCCGATGCCGAGGACGGCGTCGGACTCCAGGAAGTTGGCGTTGCCGTAGCGGTGCGAGGTCTGGACGCCGACCATGCCGGCGTTCAGCTCGTGGTCGTCGGGCAGCGCGCCCCAGCCCATCAGGGTCGGGACGACCGGTGTCTGGGTCAGCTCGGCGAACTCGACCAGCAGGTCGGCGGCGTCGGCACCGAGGACACCGCCGCCGGCGACGATGACCGGGCGCTCGGCGGCGAGCAGGAAGGAGAGGGCCTTCTCGATCTGGGCGCGGGTCGCGGCGGGCTTGTAGACCGGCAGCGGCTCGTACGTGTCCGGGTCGAACTCGATCTCGGTCTGCTGGACGTCGATCGGCAGGTCGATCAGGACCGGGCCGGGGCGGCCGGAACGCATCAGGTGGAAAGCCTGCTGGAAGACGCCGGGGACCTGCGCGGCCTCCAGGACGGTGACCGCCATTTTCGTGACCGGCTTGGCGATCGAGGCGATGTCGACGGCCTGGAAGTCCTCTTTGTGGATCACGTGCGTGGGCGCCTGGCCCGTGATGCACAGGATCGGGATCGAGTCACCGATGGCGGAGTACAGGCCCGTGATCATGTCGGTGCCGGCCGGGCCGGAGGTACCGATGCAGACGCCGATGTTGCCCGGCCTGGTGCGGGTGTAGCCCTCGGCCATGTGCGAGGCGCCCTCGACGTGGCGGGCGAGGGTGTGGTGGATGCCGCCGCCCTCCTTGAGCGCCTTGTAGAAGGGGTTGATCGCCGCTCCCGGCACGCCGAAGGCGTCGGTGACGCCCTCGCGCTTGAGGATCTCAACTGCCGCGCGGGCAGCGGTCATACGAGCCATCGAGTACTCCTGCTTCGGCTGTCGGATGCGTACTCCCGTCGCGCCCCGCGGTGAGCACAGCTACGTCCGTGATGTTCGTTGGTTTCCGTATCGCGGAATTTAATTTCTACTATCTGGAAGCAATGTAGGGGGGTGGGCGAAAGCCGTCAAGAGACACCGGAGAGGGCCGCGAATCGGCGAAGACCCGGCAAGCGCCGGACAAGCGGGGCAGGAGAGGAGGACCATGGGCAGCGCTGTCCCGACGCGACGCCTGGGAGTGGGCCATGCCCGAGAGCGTGCCGGTGCGCTGTCCGGCCTGTCGGCGCGAGTGCGTCTACACCGCGCCGGTGTATCCGTGCGTGTGCGGCGCCCCCACCGCCCCGCGCCTCGATCCGGCCGCCGAGCCGGTCGTGACGGTCCACCGCGCCTGGGACGACGAGTGGCTCGCGGTGCCGTGCACCGCCTGCGGCCGCCGGAACCACTGGCCCCACCCGGAACTGGGCTGCCCCTGCGGCACGGTCCTGCGCATCCCGGTCCCCGGCCCCTCCGGGCCACGGCCCACGGCGGAGCAGCCGGAGCGGGAAGCCGGGGCGGACACCGGGACCGGGCCACAGCCGGGCGCGGCTCCGGCGCCCGGAGCGGAGCGCGGTACGACACCGGCGACCACGGCCGGACCGACGGCGGCAGCCGGGCCCGCACCGGAACCGGGGGCAGGCCCGGAATCATCGCCGGAGGCCGGGACAGAGGCAGCACGACCGGACATGCCATCGCCACCCGCAGCCGACCCGGGCGCGCCATCGGCCTCGGCGACGACACCGGAGGCGGGCCCGGTGCAGGAGGCGGGTCCGACGCCGAAGACAGGCTCGGCACCGGATGCGGGCCCGGTGCAGGAGGCGGGTCCGACGCCGAAGACAGGCTCGGCACCGGATGCGGGCCCGGTACAGGAGGCGGGTCCGGAGCCGCAGAGGGGCTCGGCGCCGGAGGCAGGCTCGGTGGCAGAGACGGGCGAGGCCGCGGCCGGAGGGGAACCGGTGGAAGGCGGGCTGCCCGCGGAAGGCGGGGTCCCGGCGAAAGGTGAGGTGCCGACCAGAGGCGAACCACCGACGGAAGGCAGAGCGCCCGCGGAAGGCAGCGTGCCCGCGGAACGCCAGGCCGCAGCCAGAAACGAGG